>CAZUAW010000087.1:0-4028 GCA_964618535.1 uncultured Thiotrichales bacterium | reverse complement strand
GATAGTCCCCGACGAAAACGTCCAGGGCGAAGAAGGTGTGACAAGAAACAACGCACGTAACCTCAACCTGCAAACCACCAAAAATCAGTCTATAGAAATAGATCTTGATGAAATTGCTATGCCCGTTGGAGCAACCCTTAGCATCAAAGATACGCCATCGCATGGAGAAGTTGCGCTAAACAGCCTACATATCGCGTCTTACCAACCTAAGCTCGGGTATGTTGGAGCGGATGAGTTTACCTATAATTTAACTCAAGCTAATGGGCAAAAAGATCTTTACACGGTAACAATCGACATCAAAGCAGCCCCTACAGCTAAACTTGAGGTCACACTAGAGCGCGTCGCTAACTGGAAAGGCGATGCGACCGCAGCTTATTCCATTATTCACGATGATTTATGTGCTTGGGGGGTTTCGGCTGGCGGCGGCATGTTCCAAAATTGGAGAGAACTTACTGACAGAAACTTAGTTGCCGCTTATGGCGTTGTCACAAGCTGGTGCGAAGAGGCCGATTTTACCGAAATGCAAAATATGGTTAACGCCGGTATGGAGATGGTAAACCACTCCCATTCACATATTAATCTGCGAGAGAATGTAGAAGACTGGGACACGGAATTCGGGCTTTCGACCGAAGTTTTGCGGCAACGTGGTTTTGAGGTGAGTTATTTTGTCTATCCATATGATGCATTCAATGACGCCATGTTCGCAAAACTCAACAACGAACTTGACTATTTGGGCTCACGCGGTAGTCCTCCGGGCAGCCCGTTTGGTGTAGTAAATACAGCAGACATGAGTACCTTCGATGTACTACAGCCCTATCGAAACAAATTCGATATCTACAATGAATACAATGACCCAGACGAGCCTCGTTTTTCAGTGTATACCGGTGGTTCAGGCGACCCACTCAATAAATATGTTGATGATGCGGTTCGCTACGGGGGTTGGGCGGTGAGAGAGTTACACGGAATTGACTTCCCTGAGTCCTGGGGAAATGTCCCATTAGATATCTATCTGCCACATCTGGATCACGTCAAAACCCTTGTCGACCAAAACAGCCTCTGGATGGATACTCCAACCAACATTACACGCTATCGCTCCTCAAGAGCTTATTGTGGAGACGCAATTGTCAATGAAGGCAGTATTAGTTTCATGACACCGACAGCGGCTGGTTGTCAGAAATATTCAGCCCCGCTGACGGTCATTATTTCAGTGCCAGGTTCTGGATCAGTTAAAGCAACTCAGAATGGTGAAGATATCCCGATAAAAGCACTCGGTGTCGATGGTACACGTTACCGTTACATGCTCGATATAGACCCGACCAGAGGTGCCACTGATATTACCTCTTAAAAACTAACTCTTAACGTAAAGCTTCCGTATCTTACTCACGCTCTCACCTATGTCCTGTAGGCGATGGCCGCCATTGGCGAAAAGATGGTGCTATGAATGCGTGTTCTTGGGGCGGGAAGTATGAACACAGGCAATGGATAGCCTGTATAGTTAAGCCTCATATTTATTTATGGCTCAAACAGGTACCCCAGCATTTCTATATCTTTCGCAAAGTGATCTGACACCAACGCGGCTACCTCATCAGTGTAATAACTTCGATAGTCATTGTTTCTATCCTTCGCTTTTCTTTTCTGTGGCAATACGATTTTATTAATCCCTATTTTTTCACAGGCGAAATCAAAGTCCTGCTGTAACTGCTCGGTTCGGCCAATAAAATCAACCAGTTTATTGCCGTGTAAATCCACTAAATAATCGGTTTGTAGCTCCAGCGAAGTGTCAATGTGATATTGGTAAGGTCGATCTGGGTCAAATTTCCAGCGCATAAACTCATTAAAGTCATTAATTCCATTCATGACCTGTGGCCGCTCACGCTTAATATGGTGAAAAGAACTGACTTGTAAATCCCAGGGGTTTCTAACAAAAGAAAATTTAAATAAATTGGTAAATAGCGCCTCAGGCAACATTTCTTTTGCAGCAATAATTTTGCTATGGCGAGGAAACTTTGTACCCAGCTTATGCCCCGTCAGATGACTAAAACGATGGCATAAAAACATCATCGGGTAATACGGATCCCGCCAACGAAGTTTATTTAATGCTGCACGAACGCTGGTACCACCCGTTTTTGCAATATGAACAAAAAGAAATTGATATTGATTTGATAAAAGCATAATTTAGAAAAGCACGAGCTATCTCGACACTATTTGTCCTTTGTTTGAGGATACAATACTTGCCAATAGTGGTTGGCGCTATTTTCAGCGGTATATTCGCTGGCAGCTAATTTCAGAGTTTCAGCGTCCAGTGGGTTTTCTAATGTCTGATGCATCGCACTTGCCAGAGCCTTTACATCCCCAACCGGAACCAAACGCCCAAATTTCCCTTGCTGCAATAACTCTACTGGACCGCTTGGACAATCGGTAGATACAACTGCTGTGCCTAATGCAATGGCTTCAGTTAAAACATTTGGCGATCCTTCCCAGCGTGAAGATAAAACAAATAGATCAGCCGCCTTCATCCAGGCATGTGGATTAGATTGAAACCCCGGTAAATCCACAGACTCTTTCATGCCTAACTGACCAATTAAATCTTCCAGCTCTTGTCGTAATGCGCCATCGCCAATAATAATTAAATATGCGGGGGTTTGTTTTTGTAGATGCGCGAATGCTTTCAGTAAGGTAGTAAAGTCTTTTTGTACTGTTAATCTTCCTGCGGCAAGAATGACCGGAACTTTATCTTGTGAAAACCACCTGTGTTGCGGACGTTGGCTGGATGCACCCAGCATAGCTGGTGTAATCACTGGATTGCGAATCACCGTCATTCGATCCAGTGGCAACCCGGTGACTTTTGCGGTGTCTTCTGCAACGCCTTGTGATACCGGAACAATATGATCGACACCGAGATAGCCTCGTTTTAATGGCTGCGCTCGCAACCACCGCTGCCAACCTGGCTTATGTGCCAGTGCAGCAGATAAGTTGGTGCCCAGCCGAATAACAATCCGTGTTTCCACAGCCGCTTTTTTTCTGGCTTTTAACGCAGCTCGACCGGGGCGGTCTTTCGCTACCAGCATCACTTCAGGCTGGTTGCGTTTTAAATATTGAGCAAGTTCGGAAACTACCGTGGAAGAATGCTTAGCTTTGAGTCGTATCAAATTTACACTCTCAGGCAATTGCTTAAGGTGATCGCTGTTTGCCTTGAGCGCAAGTAAATCAATTTTAATTCCCTGACGAGCGAATTCTTCTACCAAATTCAGCACCATCCGTTCGACCCCGCCTTGCCCAGAGAATGAGGTAAATATTGGCAATCTCTTATTGCTCATACTCACTTACAACCCCATTGCCTGTAAATACGCATCTGTCGAAGCACTGACGGTATAGGGTTTTATCGCTTCACGCAGATGCGCAGCGGGTAGCGGCGATTGCAGCTGTAATTCTATTTGCTTGGCAATTTCCTGATAATCGCCTATCTCGGTCAACGCCCCATATTTACCCTTTTGCAAAATCTCAGCAGGGCCGCTGGGGCAATCCGTGGACACCACCGACGTGCCTACTGCCAGAGCTTCGATAATGACAAAACCCAAGCCTTCCCAGCGAGAAGTGAAGGCAAACACATCTGCATGAGCCATATAGTTGTAAGGCTCTGCAACAAAGCCCGGTAAGGCAAAATCGTCTGCAAATCCCAGCTCATCCGCCAAAGCAAATAACAGATCTTTTTGCTTGCCTCGACCGAGAATCATTAACCGACAGGGCTGTTTTTCATGCACAACTGCAAACGCTCGCAACAAGGTTACAAAATCCTTGCGCAGACCCAGCTCACCAACGCTGATAATGAGTGGAGGCGCAGACTCAGAAAACCAGGGATGATCAGGGCTTTCTAATTTCGCGAGAGGTAAGTCATCGGGAATCACCGGACTCGGCACCACTTGAATCAGCTCTCGATTTAATCCTGTATAGGCGCTCATATCATCCGCGACACCTTCTGATGTCACAATCACATTGTCCGCAAACGGGTACAATTTACCCATCGAAAA
>CAZUAW010000086.1:6434-8267 GCA_964618535.1 uncultured Thiotrichales bacterium | reverse complement strand
TCTGCACTCAGGTATTACCTCTGGGTGAGCGGTTTATGAATCATTCGGGCTAGACCCTGTTTGATTTGTTTCTGCCGCTACTCGTTGCATGATTGAGCCACGCATCCGTGCGACAACCTCAACTGATGGCGCAGCCGGTTGTTGGCTTTCTGCCAGTAGCTCAAGGACATCCTCATCCAGCGCAGAGGTTGTTGTTTCTGAATCTAAGCTATTCACAATACGCCTCCATAGTGAGCCCGTTTGCTGTGAGTACTTTTCGCAGCGCCTGCTGTGCGCGGCGCAAATGTGATTTAACGGTACCGAGCGGTTGGCTGGTAAAATCCGCTACGCCGCCTTTTTCCAAACTTGCAGATAGACATCGCCGACAACTTCCTCAGCAAGCTCCCGACGCAGCGTTATTTTCATTGCCAAACCATAGACGCGACTAACGGTAGCGTCATACAACTTGCCAAGCGCCGGCTCATCGCCTCCACTGATCTTCGTAAGTAGTACTTCGAGTGGATTCGGCTGAGGCTGTTGTTGCTGGACAAGTTTCGTCAATGACATGCCACTGAGTATAGCGTATCTCTTTTGTCTGGCTGGCCTGAAGCGGGCCAACGCAGCACCGCTGTTAAAGGATTTTGCAACAAGTTCAGCCATTCAATTTAGCTCACCAATAAGAGATTGGGAGGTTTACGCTAGAACTTTGAGATTGGATGAGGCTTTTTACACTGCCAGCCTAAGGACAAGGGTTAGATTGGTTCCTATGGATCAATTCGATTTCTTCGAGTAATTCCAAGCTTAAATTAATATCAATTGACGCAATATTGGTTTGCAACTGCTCTAACGTGGTCGCACCAATGATGGTGCTGGTGAGAAATGGGCGTGAATTGACGAATGCCAGTGCCATTTGTACTGCGCCGATGCCGAAGCGTTTTGCGAGTTTTACATATTCTAATGTGGCGGCGATGCCTGCATCGTTTGAGTAACGGGCATAATCTGGAAATCGCGCCAGTCGGGATTTTGGTGGCAGTGCACCATAGAGGTATTTGCCACTTAACACGCCAAAAGCTAATGGTGAATAGGCGAGTAAGCCGGTATTTTCACGATGCGCTATTTCTGCCAGTCCAACTTCAAAACTGCGGTTTAACAGGCTATAGGGGTTTTGGATACTGACGATTTTTGGCAAGCCAAATTGTTCTGCCGCCTGGATAAATTTCATTGCACCCCAGGGAGTTTCATTAGAGATTCCGATGTGGCGTATCTTGCCTGAATCTACCGCGTCTGCCAGCGCCTGGAGCGTTTCTTCAATTGGGATAAGGTTCTCTTCATCCTCATGCCTGTAACCCAGTGAGCCGAAAAAATTGGTATTTCTTTCCGGCCAATGAATTTGATAGAGGTCGATGTAGTCGGTTTGCAGGCGTTGCAAGCTGGTCTCTATGGCCGCATTAATATGGGTTTTATTTAGGCGCGGACCGCCACGAATATGCCCAACCCAATCTTGGCCAGGGCCAGCGGCTTTTGTCGCGATGATGAGTTTGTCTCGATCCTGTCGATTGGCTAGCCAGCTACCGATGTATTGCTCTGTTAGTCCCTGGGTTTGGGCATTAGGAGGAACGGGGTATAGCTCGGCGGTGTCGATGAAATTAATGCCTTGCTCGATGGCATAATCGAGTTGCTGGTGCGCTTCTGATTCAGTGTTTTGTTGGCCCCATGTCATGGTGCCGAGGCAAATTGCACTGACATCTATGTCTGTGTTTCCAAGCTTGTTGTATCGCATTATGGGTGATTGATTCCTTTACTTTTGGAGCTTTATAAATAGTTCGACTTATTACAAGGATATCTCTAAAGGAT
>CAZUAW010000086.1:0-6334 GCA_964618535.1 uncultured Thiotrichales bacterium | reverse complement strand
AGTACGCCGGTGAATCCGTAAAGCCGGTTATGAAAAATCTCGCCGTTGGCGAAGAAACCAACCAGTGGAAATTCTCCGAGCACCTCGGTGATCATTTTCAGTTCTTCTGATTCTTCACCAAATTGATGTCGGCCTCGGCCGAGACAGGAATAATACACGCCACCCCGAATCGTTTTACCCTCGCTCCGCGACTTGAGCGTTTCTAGCATACTGAGCATATCCTGGCTGGCAGTGTTGCCATCTCTGCGGCAAAACATCATTTGAGAGCCCTGCTCCATCAAATCACCAATCGCTATTTTCTCTGCGTTCATGTCGATGCCGATTAAAGTACGCACAGTATAGTCACCGGTGTCCGAGCCTTGAATCGGCAAACCGGCAAACACATAGCCACCCAGCCGGTTTAGATCGCGCGCCAATACCTCTCCAACATCTTCTTTGAGCACTTCCAGTGCGCTTTTGTCATCCAACCGAGAGATAACGTTGCTGCTGGATTCAGTAATTGTGTGGAGCGGCCCTATCGGCGTACACCCTTGCGTGTGGCTGGCGAGTACGGTTTCTTTTGACGACAGCATTAAGCCTGAAATACCGCCAGTGGTAGTTCCGCCATCGCTAATTTGTGTTTGCAGACTTTGAGATGAAGTCAATCCACCAACGAAAAAACCCTCGCCTAATTTGGTCGATAGCTCGGTAATTAAATCTGGGGTAGCAGGATTGGTGGGATCACCATGCAATATGCCGAAGGTGGGGTGATGCGCTTGAATCCAATCTTCATTGTCCGCAAGAAAATCTGCTGATTTTTCCATTTGGGTGGGAATCAAACGAAAGTTGTCTGTGGGAATATCCGCCACCATCACTGCCATTGCGGGCTGATCATAAATTTCGATATTGGTAGCGGCAACTGCCATGCCGACTGTGCCGATCCATTGCGTGATGCCGGTAGCGTGTTCGAGCAAATGGAGAAGGTGTTCTGCCTCGCGTGCTAACGCATCGGTCAAATACAGAATGCCGAGTGTGGCATCGTCTGGGATGTCGCCCATTTGAGCAAGACAGGTGTTGACCAGTTCGCGCGGATCGGAGCCGGTGGCGTAGCTGTAGAGGAATTGTTTCATCGTCGATCAGCTTAACTGGATACCGTGTAAATTACACCCAAGCAAACGCAGCATTGAGGAATAAAAAAGGCTCCGTAACTGGAGCCTTTTAGCAGTGAAGCTGAATCAATATCTTCGCTAATTAGCCTTTATTCGCGATCATCGATTGAATGATCGGCGTTAAGATAATTTCCATTGCCATACCCATTTTCCCACCGGGCACTACAATCGTATTGCGACGAGACATAAATGAGCCGGGCAACATCGTTTGCAGGTAAGTGAAATCGACATTGAATTTTTCGGGATTAGCAAATCGAACCACCACAAAACTCTCATCTGGTGTTGGGATATCACGCGCAATAAACGGGTTAGAGGTATCAACCGTTGGCACACGCTGAAAGTTGATATCAGTCTGAGAGAACTGCGGCGTAATATGATTCACATAGTCCGGCATACGGCGCAGCATGGTATCGACGATTACTTCTTCTGAATAACCACGCTCAGAGTTATCACGGAAAATTTTCTGAATCCACTCAAGGTTTACGATTGGCACAACGCCAATCCCTAGGTCAACGTGCTGTGCGGCATCATAACCTTCGCCCTTGACCAGGCCATGCAGGCCTTCATAAAACATTAGGTCAGAGCCGCCATCCACATCTTCCCAAGGGGTGAATTCACCCGGATTGAGGTCGGTGCTTAAACGCGCATTGTGGTGAACCGCTTCTTCATCACTGTGGATGTAATAACGCTTCTGACCAGTACCATCACCAGCATATGCGCCGAACAGCTCTTCGAGCTTGTCGAATAAGTTGGCATCTGGGCCAAAATGGCTAAAGTGCTTGTTACCTGCTTCTTCTTCGGCCTGCATGTGGGTTTTCATAGAAGCGCGATCATAGCGATGAAAGCTATCGCCTTCGACCACAACAGGATTGATATTTTGGCGTTTGAAGATATGCTCAAATGCATTTTTGACGGTTGAAGTACCTGCGCCCGATGAACCGGTAACTGCAATAATTGGATGTTTTCTGGACATCAAGGATCTCCCAGTAGATTAATAAAATTATTTTGCGATTTTCTGGGGGCAGACCTAGTGGTGGTAGATCAGCTGTGGCATCCCAGAAATGCGCTAAGAAATAAGGATTAGTCACTCATTTCTGAATTTGGAAAGCTGGCTATTGTACCGATTCAGCACTGTTTTCGCTATCGACATTCGAACATAAGATCCCAGACACCGTGATTCAGGCGTTGGCCACGTCGCTCGAACTTGGTCACAGGGCGATGTGCTGGACGCTCTAAGAATGCGCAGTCTGCCGCCATATTTTTCAGGCGCGAATAGTCATTCAGTTCTTCGAGCGCGGTCAGTGCATAGTTTTCCCAATCAGTCGCCATGTGAAAACAACCCCCTTTCTTTAATCTTGACGTGATCAAATTTAGAAAACTCTCACTCACAATACGCCGTTTGTGATGACGCTTCTTAGGCCAGGGATCGGGGAAAAACAGCTGCACGGTTTGCAGGGAATCTGGTGCGATCATATGGGTCAACACCTCGATTGCATCGGCATTGATGATGCGTAAATTTGTTAGCTTGTCGCGCTCAATACGCTGCAACAATTGACCTACACCAGAGCGATAAACCTCGATACCGATAAAATCCTGATCAGGCTGCGCCGCTGCCATCTCAGCCAGTGAGCCGCCATTGCCAAAACCAATTTCCAGCGTGATTGGCTGGTTACGTTGAAAAAGATCGCTGAAATTGAGCAGGCTGTTTGAATACTCAACACCATATTTTGGCCAGAGCAGATCGAGTGCATCATGCTGACCTTTAGTGATTCGCCCATCACGCCGCACAAAGCTGCGGATTCGACGTTTGCTAGGGTCTTCTTCGCTGGTTAAATTCGGTTCCATTTCGCAACAAAGCGCTCAGAAAAAAGCGCCATCAATCGGCGAGGACGCTGAGGCATAACGCTTGCGTGCCATGCGCCCAGCAAGAAACGCTTCACGACCAGCCTCGATACCTTTTCTCATTGCTGAGGCCATCAGCACAGGATTTTGTGCAGCCGCAATTGCGGTATTCATTAACACCCCATCGCAGCCCATCTCCATTGCAACTGCGGCATCCGATGCTGTGCCGACTCCGGCATCGACAATAATCGGCACATTAGCATTCTCAACAATTTCCATGATGTTGTAGGGATTACGAATGCCCAAACCAGAACCAATCGGCGCAGCCAGTGGCATGACCGCCACACAGCCAATTTTCTCCAGCTCACGGGCGACTATCGGATCATCGTTGGTGTACACCATCACCTCAAAACCCTCATTCACCAATGTTTCTGCGGCTTTAAGGGTTTCTGTAATATGCGGAAAAAGGGTTTTTTCATCGCCCAGCACTTCCAGTTTTACGAGGTTACGCCCATCCAGCAGCTCACGCGCTAACCGGCAGGTGCGCACTGCATCTTCAGCGCTATAGCAGCCTGCAGTATTCGGCAAGATAGTGTATTTAGAGGGCGGGATCACTTCGAGCAGATTGGGCTCATCCGGATTCTGCCCGATATTGCTGCGACGAATAGCGACCGTGACAATATTGGCTCCGCTGGCAACGGTAGCGTCGCGTGTTTCATCCATATCTTTATATTTGCCAGTACCTACCAGCAGCCGGGATGAATAGGTTTTGCCCGCAATTTTGAGTGCTTTATCTTGCATAGTATTTTTGAGCCAGAGTGTTTAGAAAAAATTAAAAGGAAAATATGGCGGAACTAGCCGCCACCAATTGCATGAACAATCTCGACTGTATCGTTGTCTTTAATCATCACCTCAGCATACTGACTGCGAGGCACAATTTCCTGATTAACCTCAAGCGCGAGTCTTTTATCCGCTAACTTTAAGTGATCAATCAATCCTGCTGCGGAGATTTCCGTTGGCACTTGCATTTTCTCGCCGTTCAATTCGATTTCCATAATGAGAGTATCAATGAAAAGCGATATCATAACAAAAGTAACCACCCTTCAAGTACTCCAACCCTATTGCTGGAGCACTAGTCACCCGCTCCAAATATCGCGACACGTTCTTTATGAGTAAATGCATCATCATCGGCGCAGGAGCCATTGGCCTGCTATCCGCACGCCTGCTGGCCCAAGCCGGACATGAGGTGCAGATTATTGAGCGCGGCGAACCGGGAATGGAGTCCTCCTGGGCAGGCGGCGGCATTCTTTCGCCGCTGTATCCGTGGCGCTATCCTGATTCGATTAATCAGCTCGCAGATTATGGACAGCAGCACTACCCCGCCTTGATTCAATCATTGCGTGATGAAACCGGTATCGACCCTCAGCTGTTAAATAGCGGCATGTTGCTGCTTGATTCACCCGAAGCAGGCATTAACGATTGGGCGAAGCAGTGGAATCATCCCGTTAAATTTCCCACTTCATCCACTGCCTTGCGAGCCATCCAGCCAGGGCTATCAACGGCGTATCAATCGGCAACTTGGCTCCCCGATCTCAAGCAAATACGCAACCCTCGTTTAATGGCGGCACTACTCGCCAGCACCAAGCTGCAATCTGGCATTACCATTACCGCTAACACACCAGTTACCGGTCTAATTACTGACCAGCAGCGCACCACCGGAGTACGTACAGAAAATGGTGATCATCACGCAGATACTGTTCTAATTTGCGCTGGCGCATGGAGCAGTGGACTCATCCCCGATGGTGCGACTAAATTTCGCCGTATCGAACCGGTTAAAGGTCAGATGCTTCAATTTCAAGCACCACCTAATTTACTCAGCTGCATGGTGATGGAAAACAGCCGCTATCTGATTCCGCGCAAAGACGGTCTAATCCTGGCAGGCAGTACACTGGAACATACAGAATTTAACAAAAATCTTACCGATAACGCGCGTGAGCAACTGCGAGATTTCGCCATCGGCGTACTACCTGTACTTGCCAAGATGCCGGTAGTCAATCACTGGGCTGGGCTACGCCCTGGCACGTCGCAAGGCATTCCGCTGATTGGTGAGCATCCCGATATTGCCGGGCTATACGTCAACGCCGGGCACTTCCGCTACGGGATTATTATTGGGCTGGCTTCTGCTCAATTGGCGGTTAATCTCATCACTCGATCAACGCCCATTTTTAATCCCGCAGATTATCACTTATAAGAAATCGATCCATTTAATAGAAAAAATGTGATATCCCACTGATTTTCTGCACCATTTTTGGATTTATCAAGCTCGAAAGGTATACTCGGTCGATGGAATTCTCATCACTACTGCGTGAACAAGTCACCGAAAAGCTAATCGAATCCGGGATTAATCCAACCCGACAACGATTAGAAATCGGCATGTGCCTGTTTGAACGCGATAAACATGTCAGTGCCGATCAGCTACTTGAGCTGGTGAACAGCACTTGTGGTGAAGTCTCAAAAGCAACGGTTTACAACACACTTGGACTGTTCGCTGGGAATGGACTGGTACGAGAAGTTGTGGTGAATCCTAGCAAAGTTGTTTATGACACCAATGTCTCTGATCACCACCATATCTATAACATCGACTCAGGTGATTTAACGGATATTGAGTCCAGCGATCTAAGTCTTACTCACCTACCTCAAGTAGATGAGAACACGCAAATTGACGGTGTCGATATTATCGTGCGCGTTCGTAACATCTAGCTCCACGCATTAAACATCCCCGGGGCAAGCCCTAGGCTATCGAAAAACCCCTTTTTGCCTAATTTCCACACCCCTGCTTTTCTTGGGTATCAGGAGTGATTGGTTCCATAGCAATTTGACGTTGATAGGAACCACCGTAGGATGTGCTAGCGGTAGCGAAGCGCATCCTACGGGTGATCTATTGGCGTAAATGTAAGTTGAATTTATGCAAATGCTCCCCAATGCTTGTTTTATGACTTTTCAACGCGCGCTGTGGCCAGTAGCTATTTTTCTGGTTTTACTGATACTGATTCATTTACTCGCCGACCTGACTTCTGGCCCAATGCTGCGGCTTGGAGTCTATCCGCTAGACATTCATTATCTTAGCGGAATCATTACTGCACCACTCATTCATGGCTCCTGGGAACACTTGGCAGCAAACTCGCTACCGGTGCTGCTATTGGGCACCGCATTGCGCCTCGGCTATCCCAATTCATGGAAATGGGTGATCCCCATCATATGGATCAGCTCTGGTATTGCTGTCTGGCTGTTCGCTCGCCCCTCATCGCATATTCCCAAGAATAGAGATCAAGAAGAATAAAAAG
>CAZUAW010000085.1:0-8299 GCA_964618535.1 uncultured Thiotrichales bacterium | reverse complement strand
CTTTTTATTCTTCTTGATCTCTATTCTTGGGTAATGGGCACCTCTATTATAGAAGTGTGATTGACTAACGCTCTGACCAAAGCGATTGAATTTCTTTAACACCGAGATACTCGGCCTCATTCATGTTGCCTGAGATCACACGACAAGGTGCATCCGGCTCACCAAACTGATCCAGCACTAAATCAGCAGCAGTAAAGTCATGCTCCGCAGTGTAATCATTGATCGTCACTATGGTACTCAAATCCGCAGCGTGAGAAGACAAAATCCCATTACCTGAATCCTCAAATGCGAGGCAATTCTCTGCACTCAAACCCAGCTTTTCCATCGCATAAAGATAAATGTCTGCCGCGGGTTTTTTCGCAGGCACAATGTCTCCAGCGGCTATAACGCTGAACCAGTCCAATGACGCTTTGCCGAGCGTCGCTTCTAATAGATAAGTCACATTCTCCGGTGTTGTGGTGGTGACAATACCTAGAATAAAACCTGCCTCGCGTACCTCATTGAGCAATCTCTCCACGCCATTTCGCAGTGGAATAGCGCCTTGTTGCAACATTTCCAGATAATGCGCTGTCTTTTTCTGATGTAAATCAGCGATGAAACCAGTCAAATCTTCAGGTGCTTGAAAGCTGGCCTCAAATTCATCGAGAAAATATTTTATTCGTTCTTTACCACCGGTGACTGCAAGCAGTTCACCATAGCGTTCCACCGACCATTCCCAATCCAGACCAGCTTCTTTAAATGCGTAATTGAAAGCGACTCGGTGACCGTCCCTTTCTGTATCCGCAAGGGTTCCATCGACATCAAATAACAACGCTTTGAGTTCAGAGTTTTGATTCATCATTTAGGCCAATTCATTAGAGACGCGCTAGTTTAACGGTTAGAATGGCTAGGTAAAGAGGTGTGAGCCAATAAGAAGGAAATTAATGAGCGTCAACAGATCCAGTGTCATTCGACCAAAAGAGACTATCAAGAAGCTGCTGCCCGCGCTACTACTCTTTATTCCGAGTATTCTCTCCGCTTCAGATAGCGTTTCAGTCACCACCAAGACACTGGCTGAGATACAGATCTTCCCGCACCACTCGGCACCGGCAACCGTTATCAGCCTCAATGAAAGTCTGATTAGCGCTCAACTTAGCGCACGAATCACTCAAGTCGCCGTGCGTGTCGGCGACACCGTGAAAAAGAATCAGCTACTGGTCAAACTCGATTGTCGTGATGCCAAGTTAATCCGGCAAAGCAATGCAGCACGCAAGCAACTCGCAGAAAAAGAACTGGCGCGTGGCAATAAACTAAAACTCTCCAGCAGTATCGCACTCAGCAACTTGAATCAGCGCCAAACCGAACTGGTTCAAGCCCAGGTCGCCCACCAGCAAGCCAATTTGCAGGTTGAGCGTTGCAGCTTGAAATCGCCTTATCACGGCGTCATTACTGAACGTATTGCCGCAGTTGGGTCGTTGGCCGCACCAGGATCACCCATGATTCGTTTGGTGGATATCGGACGACTGGAACTCAAAGCCTCATTATCCGATCATGTCACCCATAGTTTGATGTCGGCGACCACGCTGATGTTCACCGCAGGTGGCGAAAAATACCCTATAAAATTGCGTACCGTCATGCCGATGCTTGACCCGCAATCCAATAACCGCAGCGCACATTTCGATTTTATCAAATCAAAACCATTGACCGGCACCAGCGGCAGAATTGATTGGCACGAGAATGCTCATCATATTCCCGCTAATATCATCGTAGAACGTCAGGGGCAACTCGGAATTTTTGTGGATAAAGCCAATATTGCCAAATTTGTCCCGCTAACAAATGCGCAAACAGGGCAGGATGTGGCGACTTCGCTGCCGGCTGAGACTCAGGTCATTATTGATGGTCGCTTCGGCCTGAAAGCTGATGATCCAATTCGCGTAACCAATCCGTAGTCGCGATGGCAATACTTGAACGCTTTTTTGCCAATCATGTGTTGGCTAACCTGACTTTTGCTCTGGTGCTGATTGTCGGCACACTGTCGTACCTGCAACTGCCCCGCGAGCAAGACCCAGAGATCAATTTCAACTGGATCGATATCACCACTATCATCCCTGGCATGGCAGCATCGGATGTCGAAAAGCAGGTTACAAGTATTCTCGAAGATGCCATTCGTTCAATCTCCGATATCAAATTTGTCTCCAGTAACAGTCGCGAAAACACCTCTAGCATCCTGGTTCGATTCGAAGATATTCCTGGCCCTCAGTTCGATAAACGGGTGATCGACTTACGCCGCGAGATTCAAAACAAGGAAGACGAACTACCAGAAGAAGCAGAATCACCCCTCATCTTTGAAGTCACTACCGCCAACGCCTACCCCACAGCAACACTGGTGGTCAGTAGCCCCGCAGATGATGAAAATCTTCGCCAGCAGGCCGAACTGGTTAAAAAAGATCTGGAACGAATCAAAGGTGTCGATAACATTCTCACCTCCGCCTTGCACGCACCGGAGCTGTTGATTGAATTTGATGCCGCGCGCCTTGAAGCATTGGGTATTGATCCCTCGCAAATTACCGACTCAATCCGCCTGTATTATCGCGATGTCTCTGCCGGCTCTACAGAAGTCAACGGCGAATCCTGGGTAGTGCGGTTGACGGGCAAAAGCTCAGATCCCGCCTATCTCGCCAATTTACCCATTGTTGGACGCAGCGATGAAGCACGTCTTGGCAGCATCGCGACCATCAAGCATGGCAGAGAACAAGCGCGCCATCTGGTTCGGTATCACAACCAACCGGCGGTGATGCTGGCAGTCACCAAAAAAGTCGCCGTCAACACCCTCGACTTAGTCGCTCGTCTGAACACTTACGCTGCAAAGAAAAACCTTCAAAGCGCTCAGACTGGTGTGATCGTTGCCCTCACCGATGATCGAACGGAGATTACCCGCAATGCGCTACGCATCATGCAAAACAATGCCGCACTGGGGCTGGCATTGGTGCTGCTGACCACCTGGCTGTTTCTCGGTATGCGTATCGCACTGCTCACCACCATAGGAATCCCGTTTATTCTGGCTGGCACCTTTTGGCTGCTACAAATCATGGGGCACACGCTCAATGTTACCGTGCTGCTCGGCGTCGTCATTAGTTTGGGAATGCTTGTTGACGATGCGGTGGTCGTCGTCGAAGGTATTTACTACCGCTTGCAACGCGGTGTATCGGGCATGAAAGCTTCCATTGATGCCATCGAAGAAGTTTTCTCACCTGTCACCGCAGCGGTTTTAACCACCATCGCCGCTTTTCTACCGTTAATGTTACTGCCAGGCATTCTTGGCCAATTCATGCGCGTTATTCCCATTGTCGTCACCACCGCATTGGTCCTCAGCCTGTTTGAAGCTTTCTGGATGCTACCCAGCCACGTCCATGCCATCAAAGTTGACCTAACCAAGCCCTCTCGTATTCAGGCATGGCGGGGGCGCTGGCTGCATAAAATTCGTCTCACGTATACGCGTTTGCTCATCAAAGCCATGCGCTGGCCAACACTGATCATTAGCGGCATGGTCATTATGTTCATGCTAGCGATTTTTGCTGCCTTTGCAGGTCAAGTGAATCCCAAGCTAATGCAAAATCCGGTGCTGAGTAAATTTCTTGTCAAAACCGACTTTTTTGCCGCCGATCCACTGCGTCTGTTCTACATTAATATTGAAATGCCCAATGGCACACCGCTGGATGCAACACTGGAAAAAGTTGCCGAAATCGAAACGCGCTCTAAAAACTATTTTAATCCAGGAGAAGTCCGAGATATCGTTAGCTATGCGGGACAAATGTTTACCGAAATCGCGCCCTTTCAAGGCCCTCACTATGGACAAATATTTGTCTCTTTGCATCCGAAAACAGGCAATCTTCGCAGCGTTCACGAGATGGTTGAAAACCTCCGCGAGCATATCGTCGATATACCGGGTCCCAGCAAAATCTATTTCCTCCAATTGTCGGGTGGGCCACCCACTTCTAAACCCATCAGCGTCAAAGTTCGTGGCGATGAAATTAGTGAAATACGGGCAGCAGTTACCGTATTAAAACAATCATTACAGTCGTCCGGCTTTGCTTTTGATATCAATGATGATGACAGTTCTGGTGTCCACGAACTGGTATTGCAGGTTGACTCAGATGCCGCCCGTAGAGCCGGCGTTTCTCCCGAAACGATCATGCGAACCGTTCGTCTAATGGTAGATGGAGAAATTGCAGCCGTACTGCGGGAACGTGGCGAAGAAGTCGCCGTCCGAGTTCGATCCGGGGACACCCAATTAACCAATATTCAGGAAACCTTGAATATTTCAATTAACACCGCTAATGGTGGCGCAGTCCCTCTATCCTCACTGGTGGTGCAAAAAGCGCAACTTGGGTTAGGCAATATTCGACACTATAATTTCCGCCGCACCATCACGCTTGAAGCAGATATTGATAAAAATAAAACCGATACCGTAGCCGCCAACAAGTACCTGCTTGAACAGTGGCAATTAAACCGCAATCAATTCCCCAATATCGATCTAGATTTTTCCGGTGAGCTGGATGATATCAATGAAAGTATTGGAGCCATCGGTAAATTAATGCTGTTTGGTATTTTATTAATGTACGCAATTCTTGGCACGCAATTTCGCAGCTACTTCCAGCCAATGCTGATTTTAATTACAGTGCCACTTGCCTTTACCGGTGTTGTCATGGGACTGGTGGCAACACAAAACCCATTGAGTTTGTATACATTATATGGTGTGGTTGCGCTCGCCGGTATTGCAGTCAATGCCGCCATTGTTTTAATTTCTTCCGCCAATCAACGTCTGGGGCAAGGCATGTCTGTGCTGCATGCAACGCTCTATGCTGCCCGCAGAAGAGTCATTCCCATTTTAATTACCTCCTTAACCACCATTGCTGGATTATTTTCATTGGCAACAGGCTTAGGCGGAAAATCGCTGCTTTGGGGTCCAATTGCCACAGCGATTGTTTGGGGATTAGTGGTATCGACTTTATTGACCTTATTCGTCATCCCGATTTTGTACCGGTTGTTTATGCGTTTTAGTTATTTAAACCCCAAAAAGTCAGCCCAATAAAAAAAACGCATCTTTAGGAGAAAAGTATGCAAGTGAATTACCTGGAATTGCCCGCTATGGACTTCGATGCAATCGAAGCGTTTTATACCAAAATATTTCATTGGACATTTACAGATTACGGGCCAGAGTACCGCGCCTTTAATGACGGACAACTAGACGGTGGATTCTATCGCTCAGAGCGCCAATCCAACCCCGAAAATGGTGCGACGTTAATTGTATTTTTGTCCGATGAATTGGAAGTCATTAAAGATAAAATTATTAAAGCAGGCGGCTCCATCGTAAAAGATATTTTCGAATTTCCCGGTGGTCGGAGATTTCAATTTATGGATCCACACGGAAATGAATTAGCCGTCTGGTCAAAAACATGAATAAACTATTTTCGATCATTACTATTATTGCAATAGTAATTTACTTAACAGGCTGTTCATCGCTCGGTGTTAAACCCTGGGAACGACGAATTTTATCGCAAGCTGATATGCAATTTGGTTCTGCTAATTTATCTCAAACATTCAATCAACACCTTTATTTCAGTCGTGAAGCTTCAAGCGGTGGACAAGGGTTTGCGGGTGGCGGCTGTGGCTGTAACTGAGCGATCACAACACCATAACGTTTTCAAACATCTCTGATTTACTCATGAATAATATACGCCAAAAACTATCGCTGGCTAGCTCAGTATTGTTAGGGATTACAGCACCTGCCATTGCTGAAACAGAGCCATGGGTTATTGACTTCGGCGTGATGACCTACAAAGAGCAAGATCGTAACACTGGATTCGAACTGATTGCTAAAGGCAGCCGCGAAACGGCTGATGCCGGTTTAGTCACCCTTGAAGCGAACCTGGATGTCATTACTGGCGCATCGCCAATCGGTGCCAGCAGTACCAACGTACCGCAAACCTTCACTCAAGCCTCAGGAGTTGGCAGCTATACCGTCGCCGCCAATGAACTGCCAGCAGATGATACTCACATGGATACCCGGCTGGGATTAAGCATTCATCTAAATGACCCTTTAAACTCTAATTTAGCCGCCAACTACAATGGGGCAATATCAATGGAGTTTGATTATTTTTCTATTTCATCGGGTGGTGAGCTTGCATGGGATATCAATGATAAAAACACCACCCTTGCGGCGGGTGCTAATCTTGAATTTAATAGTGTTCATCCAGTTGGAAATATCCCAATTCCACTGGCAACTCAAAAACCTGCAGGAGACCGACAGCCACGAGGTAAAAGCACTGATTATAAAACTGGCAACGAACTGTTTTTTGGACTCAATCAAATTATAAACCAAAACTCATTATTCCAAATTCGTCTCAATAGCTCCAAATTCTCAGGCTACCTCACGGATGGCTATAAAATACTCAGTGTTATTGATGATAAAAATGAAGGTTCATTAGGCGCAACCCAGCGAAACATTTTTGAAAACAGACCCGAAAAACGGAAAATGAGCAGTATCTATCTGGCGTATAAACATGCCTTACCAACAGGGATTTTTGATCTAAGCTACAGGTTTTATGACGACGACTGGAATATTCAGTCTCACACCACTGAGGTTGCTTTTCAATACACACTAAAGAACAATTTATTCTTTAAACCCACACTCCGCGCCTACCAGCAGAGCGCCGCATCTTTTTATTATCACAGCTTACCTGGCAGCGAAGCCATTCCCGCTTTTGCCAGTGCAGACTACCGGCTTGCTGAGTTTGATGCTTATACCTTAAGCCTTGAGTTTGGTAAAAAATTTAGCTTTAATCGCAAACAAAGTTTGATGCTTCAGTATTACGCCCAACGAGGTGAAAGCCATCCCAGCAACGCCATCGGGCTACAAAAACAGCAAGATTTATTTCCGGATTTGAACGCACTGATTTTGACTTATATTTATTCGATAAAATGGTAGCCTTGTCAGTAAGCGTAAAGGTGTTTTTCTCTGACCAATGATTAATCTAATTTCGTGCTCCATCTAGCCCTGCATTTTATCATTCCAGCGATCCTGGCTGGGGTACTTTTTCCTCATGCCTGGAAAAAACCATTTTTGCTTATGGTCGGGACAATGCTGGTAGACCTCGATCATCTATTGGCAACACCTGTTTATGATGCGATGCGCTGTAGTATTGGTTTTCACCCGTTGCACCAACTACTGCCTATAGTCGGCTATGCTTTACTCACGCTATTTCCAAAAACACGATGGATTGGCTTGGGATTAATCATCCACATGTCACTGGATTCAATCGACTGTTTTATTAATACCGGCGCGTGGATTTACATCCCGTAGAAAGGTCTAAGCTTCTTTATATTCGGAAACAATATTTTGTGCTTGTTCCCAATCGTCATCATCAACTTGGACATTGGCAAAATCCATGGTAGCGATTTCGCCGACGCCACCCTGGAGATAATGCCCGCCAACATAGGTATCGATACCATACGAACGGATTAACTCGGAAACAATATGCGCCTCTGTGGTATCCGCAGCTCGATAAACAATTTTCATAGCGTACTTCCCTGTACCCCAGAAATTAGCATTTTCTGTTAAGAGTGCTAACCCGGATATTGCATGAATTACACGAGTTCTCGCTTGTCTATTGATTCCACAAGGAATTCTTTTCACTTGCCCGTAATCACCGATACGAGACGCATGAAAACAATCCCTTGTAAAATCAATATCCTGCGCGATAATCACGTGAATTCATGCAATATCCGGGCTAATCCTTATAACCGTGAATTACTTTTTCAGTAAATCTCGAATATCCGTCAATAAATCTTCTTGCGAAGGCCCTTCTACTTCTTCCTTTTTATTTCGAGTTGCCACTTTAATGATGATAAATACAACAAACATAACAATTAAAAAATCAATGAAGCTCTGGATAAATGCTCCCCATTTAAGCATTACCGCCGGTGCCTCAGCCGTTGCCGCCTGAATTTCTAAGCCTAAGTTTGAAAAATCTGTACCTCCCATGACGACGCCAATAGGAGGCAGAATCACGTTCTCAACCAGTGATGAAACCAGCTTTCCAGCCGCAACGCCGACGATAATACCCGTAGCCATATCAATCAGGCTGCCGCCCAGTGCAAACTCTTTAAAATCAGAGATCATTCCCATTTTTTCAGTACCTTTTTAGTGAGATCTCATTAAGTGTAGCCCAATATAAGATATCTATGTATAAATTGTTCATACGACTAGCAATTAAATTTTAGCTTACGACAAAAAGACCGTAGAATTGCCGACAATTCT
>CAZUAW010000084.1:3138-8358 GCA_964618535.1 uncultured Thiotrichales bacterium | reverse complement strand
GTGAAAACAATATATTAAGCGAGATTCTCATGAATTCATGCAATATCCGGGTTAGCTTGAGTGTCTCGCGACGAGTGCTTCTTATATTCCCGCTATTTCCTGTTCAAAGGTACTTCCTGCGCGCGACAACGCAACTTAAGTCAAAAACTGTCGTTATTCCGTCATGCCCCCTTCGAGCCTAATCTAGCAGAGCCTGCGATATTCGGGTGGACATAACGGGGGAGGGGTCAGCTATTGTAGTCTTAATTGACTGGTTGTTTTGGTGAACAGGTTTCCTACAAATTCACCACTAATTTTCCCGGCGTCTTCGGTGATTTGTTGGAAGAGGGTTTTCTTGGCTTCGTATTCGACGATGTTTTCTTCTTCGATTATTTCTCGGGCGACTAAGGCGGTGCTACCAAAATCGTCAATCAAGCCTAGTTCTTTAGCGGCTTCGCCGGACCAGATTAAGCCTGAAAAGATGTCGGGGGTTTCTTTTAATCTATCTCCTCGGCCAGCTCTCACATCAGCGATAAAGAGTTGATGCACTTGATTGAGCATGGTTTGTAGATGTTCTTTTTGTACAGCATCTAGTTGGCTAAAGGGGTCGAGCAGGGCTTTATTTTTTCCGGCGGTGATAGTGCGGCTTTCAACGCCTATTTTTTCGGCGAGCTTGCTGACGCCATAGCTATCTAATCGCACGCCTATGGAACCGACAATGCTGGCTTTGTTGGCGTAAATTTTATCGGCTGCTGCGGCGACGTAGTAGCCGCCAGATGCACATAAATCGGTAATGACAGCGTAAAGAGGGATGTCGTTGTGCGCTTCTTTAAGTCGTCTGATTTCGTTGTAAATTTCGGCGGCTTGTACGGGAGTTCCGCCGGGGCTATTTATTTCCAAAATAATGCCTTTGGTATCTTCGTCTTCAAAAGCATTTTTTAGCAGCCGATTAATTTCATCTGAGGATGAATCTCCGCCATCGGCGATGACGCCTTTTAATTTAATTAATGCAGTATGGCTGCCGCTTGCTGCGGATTTGGCTTTTGGCCAGCCAGAAATGGCAAAAATAAATCCCAATAAATAAAGAAACATTAGAATTTTAAAAAAAATACCCCAGCGTCTGGAGCGGCGCTTTTCTTTTAAACCTTCCCAGGCTAAGTCGGTGATGGTTTCTCTTTCCCAGTTTGGATTTTTGTCTTTCATTGTTTTACTCATTTATGAATTGTGGATCCAATTGCCGATTTCTTTGACACTATCGACAATGGCTAATGGATTAAATTTTTCCAGGTGTGTTGCGGCGTGAACACCATAGCTGACGCCGAGGCTGTCAACGCGCAGATTGGTTGCCATTTGTAAATCAAATTCTGTATCACCAATCATAATGGCTCTTTGTGGTGAAGTATCCATGTCGGTGAGGATTTCTTCGAGCATTTGCGGATGAGGTTTGGAGCGTGTTTCATCGGCGCAGCGAGTCACTGAAAACAAATCGATCAAGCCACTTTCGTTTAATACTTTATCCAATCCGGCGCGTGATTTTCCTGTGGCAACCGCTAAATAATACCCCGACTGGCGTAATTCAGTCAGTGTTGTTTCAACATGGGGGAAAAGCTGACTGGAAGATTTATCAGCGGCTAAAAACTTCTCTCGAAATGCCTGACAGGCAGCGACGATGGTTTGATCGTCTGAATTCGGTAGCAGTGCGGTGATGGCTTCGGTCAAACCCAGGCCGATCACGCGGGATAGATCATCATTCGGTTGAGCGGGAAGGTTCACCGCTTGCAATGAATATTCCAGGCAGCTGACGATATGTCGCTTGGAATCCATCAAGGTGCCGTCCCAGTCGAAAATGATTAGATCGTATGATTTTTTTACCATTGAATATTATTACAGTGTTTTATGAGATAGATAATCACGCCAAGACGCAAAGCACGCCAAGGTTAAAAGCGCTTTTTGCGTGCTTTGCGCCTTAGCGTGAGAAATAATAAACGCAGCAACTTCATTGTTCGAGTGTTGATAACAACTTTTCCAGCTTTTTGGGCAATGGCGAATCAAAAGTCTGAAACTTATTCTCCGCTCCCCAACGAAACCCCAGCATTTTTGAGTGCAAAAACAAACGTTTCAAACCCCGTTTACGCCATGCTCGATTAATCTTGAAGTCGCCGTATTTATCATCACCCAGCACCGGATGTCCAATTTCTGCAGCCTGGACTCGAATTTGATGGGTTCGACCTGTTTCCAATGTGACTTCCACCAGCGTGGCATCAGCGAAGGTTTGAAGAGGATTAAATTCAGCGATGGCGAGTTTGCCTTTTGGATCAACACGGGTTTTTTGTGCGCGATTGCTGTCACTGCTGAGTTGATGTTCCAGACGTCGAATGCCGCCATGCCAGCGACCTGATAGCAGCGTGAGATACTTTTTAGTGACTTCACCTGAACGCCAGAGTTCATGAAGCTGATTGAGTGCCTGACGATTGCGTGCCAGTAGTAGACAGCCTGAAGTGCTGCGGTCGAGTCGATGCGCCAGCTCTAGAAATGCGTCATTCTCTCTTGCTTGACGTAAAATTTCGATCACGCCGTGTTTCACATCGGATCCGGCGTGCACGGCGATGCCGGAGGGCTTGTTCAATACGAGTAGGTCATCGTTGATCTCAATGATGTTACTGACGATTTTTTCCACCAGCGAATCAGGCGCACGCCCAGAATCTTCTCGCGGCTTTAAAATCACCGGTGGGAGCCTGACTTTATCGCCAGCTTGTATCCGGTAGCTCTGTTTGACGCGCCCGCCATTGACGCGGACCTCTCCTTTGCGCAGCATTTTATAGACCCGTCCCTTGGGCAGCTGGCGAAACTGAGCGAACAAAAAATTGTCGAGTCGTTGTCCCGCACGGCTCTCATCAAGCTCCACAGTGCGGGCTGGTTGATAATCTGCATCCATAGTTTTTCCGAAAGCGTAATCTCCTGCAAATCAGCAGCTTGATGGCAGGATATAGAATTGCTATATTAGCGCGGCAAGAAGACTGACTGGGAATGTATTTTTACATTACGTAGGTGTCGGTCTTATCGGCATTGTAGCTGATCGCAGATTTTTAAGGTCTATCCTGATTGATCAGAAACTAACCAATTCTGAACGCAACAAAATATTTCAGTGCTCATCAGGCGACCCATCCCGCAGCCGTCGCATTCACAACGAATCCAGACACGCTGCGTTTTTTTACGAATTATACGTCCGTTTGATCCCACTACTGGTGGAATAAAACATGCCGCTTTTTATGGTCATAAATAGCGCAATACTGGCATTGGTTTTCCCGTCAAAAAAATACGGTGAAAGGCATTTAGCCCCAGCAGCTCGTTGGGATTGCTGCGGACGTCGAGAACTTAAATGAAAAGAATTTTAATCAATGCCACGCAGCAAGAAGAGCTGCGGGTCGCCATTGTTGATGGGCAAAAGCTTTATAACCTCGATATTGAGGTTCCTTCCAAAGAACAAAAGAAATCCAGCATATTCAAAGGCAAGGTCACTCGTGTAGAACCTAGCCTGGAAGCCTGTTTTGTAGAATACGGCTCCGAACGCCACGGCTTTTTACCCTTCAAAGAAATCTCCAAAAGCTACTGGAGCGAGGCTGCACGCAAATCTGATAAACGTCCTTCTATCAAGGATGCAATCAAATCCGGGCAGGAAGTGGTTGTCCAGGTTGAGAAAGAGGAACGTGGCAATAAAGGCGCGGCGCTCACAACCAAAGTGAGCCTGGCAGGTCGCTATTCTGTTTTGATGCCTACCGAAGCTCGAGCTGGTGGTGTTTCTCGCCGTATTGAGGGAGAAGATCGAGCCCAGGTTCGTGATGCATTTGCCAACGTCAATAAGCCAGAAAATATGGGCGCGATTGTGCGCACTGCGGGTGTCGGGCGTAGCACTGAAGAGTTGCAGTGGGATCTCGATTATCTGACGACGCTCTGGGATGCCATCTCTAAGGCCGCTGAGGAACAATCTGCACCGTTTCTAATTTACCACGATAGTAGCGTCATCATTCGTGCGTTGCGCGATCATTACGATAAAGACATCGGCCAGATTCTGATTGATAAGCCTGAGGTGTTTCAGCAGGCCACAGATTTTGTTCGTCAGGTGATGCCCCATAATCTGCATAAACTGAAACTCTATGATGAGGCGACGCCTTTATTTAGCCGCTTTCAAATTGAATCACAGATCGAATCTGCCTTTCAGCGCGAAGTGACACTGCCTTCCGGTGGTGCGATTGTGATTGATCATACCGAAGCGTTGACCTCAATTGATATTAACTCTGGTCGTGCGACCAAGGGTAGCGATATCGAAGACACCGCAGTGAACACCAATCTGGAGGCCGCATCAGAAGTTGCTCGGCAGCTACGTCTGCGGGATTTGGGTGGTTTATTCGTTATCGATTTCATCGATATGGTCGTGAGTAAGAATCAACGTGCGGTGGAAAACAGACTCCGCGATGAGCTAAAAATGGATCGTGCGCGCGTACGCACCAGCCGTATTTCACGCTTTGGTTTATTGGAATTATCGCGTCAGCGATTGCGCCCATCGCTAGGCGAAGCCAGTCAGGAAGTCTGCCGGGTTTGTGAGGGACACGGTACTGTGCGCAGCGCAGAATCATTGTCACTTTCAATCTTGCGATTACTGGGTGAGGAAGCTGCCAAGGATCATACAGGCACCATATTGGCACATCTCCCTGTGGATGTTGCGACCTTTTTACTCAATGAGAAGCGAGCAGATATTGCCGAGATGGAAAAGCTACAAAAGGTTCGGATTGTGTTAGTGCCGGATCAAAACTACGAGCGTCCACATTATCTGCTGGAGCGACTTAAAGATTCTGAAAAAGAACATGCTGGTGTCAATGCGAACAGCTACGACCTGGTAGAAAAGAAAGAGCCGGAAGTCTTCACCTCGCAAGATCGGGTCGAGCCACTTTCTGCACAGGCTGCGGTTCAGTCCGTGAAAATTGAAGGCTTTGCGCCACCGCCACAGCAAGCACAGGTGAATCAGCCCGCTATTGCGCCCGAGCAACCGGGC
Source organism: uncultured Thiotrichales bacterium (assembly GCA_964618535.1). Classification (GTDB taxonomy): domain Bacteria; phylum Pseudomonadota; class Gammaproteobacteria; order UWMA-0217; family UWMA-0217; genus HyVt-560. The sequence goes on along the minus strand of CAZUAW010000084.1, from coordinate 3,329 downwards.
TTGTTCGTTAAATTGTGGAAAGGATTGTTTGGTGCTGGAGCAGCCACTGAAGAGACCTCTGAGGAGAAGAAAACGCCGCAGAAATCTCAGCAACGCCGCCCACAGCAAACGCGTGGTAGACACAATAATAATCAGCGTGGTCGTGGTAACCAGAATCGGCGTGGAAATCAGCAGAACAATCAACGCAATAA
>CAZUAW010000084.1:0-3038 GCA_964618535.1 uncultured Thiotrichales bacterium | reverse complement strand
TTTCGGAGCTTCTGTTTTACACAAAAAAGCCCACGCTCTAGGACGTGGGCTTTCTTCTTATAGCTCTTTAGATTAGTGTTTCTTGGATGGTTTTTTCATGGTCATTCTAATCAGTGGCTCAGGTTTATCGAAAATTTTCTTGAACGTGATCACCGTAGGAAGTGCTGGGAATATAGGAGCAATTCTCAGTACGAAGTGCATCTTCCGCATCTATTTAAAACTAAATCTCATTGACTTGCCGAATATGTGCAAGCAACCCTGCCGCTGCTTGCTCTGCCATATCCAGCACCAAATCAAAATCATCAGACTCACCGGTAAACGGATCAGGCACATCATGACCTGCTTTCCCAGGCACATAGTCCATAAATAGCTGAATCTTTGGCCAGCAAGACTTGGGGCAGACAGAGCGAACGTCCAACAGGTTGGAATCATCCATGACGATGATATGGTCAAATCCCGTACAGTCGGTTTTTTGAACCTGACGGGAGCGAAACATACTCAGATCGTAACCGCGCTCATCGGCAGCATTTTGGGCGCGATAATCGGGTGGCTTACCAGCATATTGAGAAATGGTGCCAGCGGAATCGACTTCAATTTGATCACTGAGATTATTGGATTCAACCAATTGGGTAAAAACACCTTCGGAAGTCGGTGAGCGACAAATATTCGCCATGCAGACAAACAACACTGAAATTTTATCTTCTGAGGGCTTCAGAGCGCTGACTGCGGTCTCTTTCTCACGTTTGAATAGTTTTGCGAACACGTCGTTTGCTTTCCTTTATTTGTAAAGCGTCGTTAATGATAGCACCCACTTAATTTGTTAGTATGTACTGCTTCGCAAAAACCATCCGGAATCCCCAATGAAATTAGTTACTGCAATTATAAAACCCTTCAAATTGGACGATGTGCGCCAGGCGTTATCTGAGATCGGCGTTCAAGGCATTACCGTGACAGAAGTTAAAGGATTTGGTCGACAAAAGGGACATACAGAACTTTATCGTGGCGCTGAATACGTTGTCGATTTCTTGCCCAAGGTGAAAATGGAAATCGCAATCACAGCCGAGCAGGTGGATGCTGTCATTGAAGCTGTCACCACCGCAGCGCGTACGGGCAAAATTGGCGATGGCAAAATTTTCGTAGCTAATCTCGAGCAAACTGTTCGAATTCGTACTGGAGAAGATGGACCAGAAGCGCTTTAGGACTGATTAATTTAGGGATAGGTATTCAATACTACCTGTTGCAAAAACCACATCGAGAACACACACAAAAACCACTTAACAACCACTTAACAACCACTTAAAACCACCACCCTAAAGGAGACACTCATGCGACTCAAACATGGGATATTCGTTTTACTCAGCGGCTTACTGGCTAGCACCCCGGCACTGGCAGAGGAAGCAACACTTAATGGCGCCAATACCGCGTGGATTCTGACATCTACCGCGCTGGTCTTATTTATGACACTACCGGGGCTGGCATTATTTTATGGCGGCTTGGTTCGCAATAAGAATGTCCTGTCGATATTAATGCAGTGTTTCGCTATTGCAGGCGTTGCAACTATCGTCTGGCTGGTTGCCGGTTACAGCATTGCTTTTAGCGAGGGCAATGATTATTTCGGTGGATTATCTAAATTTATGTTCAATGGCGTGATGGAAGATTCGCTTGCCGGAGATATTCCCGAATCACTGTTTGCCTTATTCCAAATGACTTTTGCAATTATTACACCTGCACTGGTAATTGGTGGATTTGCTGAAAGAATTAAATTTTCAGCGGTTTTATTGTTCACTATTTTTTGGTTACTCATTGTTTATGCACCCATCACGCACTGGGTTTGGGGCGGCGGTTGGCTGCAAAAAATGGGCTTGCTCGATTTTGCGGGTGGTACTGTTGTGCATATAACAGCAGGCCTTGCCGCACTGGTCGCCGCTTTAATGGTGGGTAAACGAACAGGTTTCCCTAAAAAAGCCATGCCTCCACACAACATGACATTGACCATCGCTGGCGCTGGCATGTTATGGGTAGGTTGGTTCGGCTTTAATGGTGGATCAGCACTTGCAGCAAATGGTGATGCGGCAATGGCGATGCTGGTTACACATATCTCAGCAGCTACCGCAGCAATCACTTGGATGTGCTACGAATGGGTTAAGTTCGGAAAACCGACAGCACTAGGCACCGTCACAGGTATGGTCGCCGGATTAGGAACCATCACCCCCGCATCAGGATATGTCGGACCCGCAGGCGCATTAATTATTGGATTACTCGCTGGACTTGTTTGCTTTAACGCGACGATGGCGATTAAACGTAGATTTCATATAGACGATTCACTCGACGTATTTCCAGTTCACGGCGTGGGGGGAATACTCGGAACATTCCTGGCCGGAATTTTCGCATCGACCGAATTAGGATTGTTCAGCGGCCAGGGTTTTGCGGATGGAATCGCATCCATACCCGAGCAACTAAAAGTACAAGTCATCGGTATTGCTGCGACCGGCATTTATACCATAGTCGCAACCGTTATTATCTTAAAAGTCATTCAATGGATGGTAGGTTTGCGGGTTGATGAAAACGAAGAATCCCAAGGTCTCGATATCGCGTACCATGATGAGCGTGGCTACGATTTATAAACCTCAGTAAGGGGTGAGAGAGGTGATGAATCGGGTATAATCAGGTATTATCGGGTATGAGCTAGAAACTGGGGGCTGAATGAGAGAGCCAAACATCGCCGTTGATCAAAATACCTTGCAACTTATCGCAGAAATCGATGAGTTTAAAGGTCAGTGGCAGGCGCTAAAAATGCTCTCACCAGAGCGATTACAACAACTGCGTAAAGTGGCAACGATTGAAAGTGTTGGTTCATCCACGAGGATTGAGGGTGCAAAGCTCAGTGACGCACAGGTGGAAAAATTGCTTTCCAACCTTGGTGCAACCTCTTTCAAAACCCGTGATGAACAAGAAGTCGCCGGATATGCGGAAGCGATGGATTTGGTGTTTCAATCCTATGAAGATTTGCATTTAACTGAAAACCATATCCGTCAGTT
>CAZUAW010000083.1:0-8396 GCA_964618535.1 uncultured Thiotrichales bacterium | reverse complement strand
CTGGACGCAACCACCTCCTATATTGATCAAGTGATGGGATTAAACAACGTGCCGCTACAATTACGTAAGCAATTAGCAGAAATCTGTCTGAAAGAGCGAAACTCTCTGCAAAGGTACGGAGCAGCTAAATTCTGATACTCTAAACCTATGTCCCAATCAATCGGCCCAGCTCTGAGATCACAATGGCGTTTACTCTCCAAACTGCCTTTTGGTAAAAAAATATTCAGCCGAATGCTGGGTTTAATTGTGCCTTACTCAGGGAGTTTACGGGCGCAAATTGAAACGCTGGAACCAGGGCATAGCGTTGTCACACTAAAAGACAGAAGAAGGGTCAGAAATCATTTGAATTCGATTCATGCTATCGCATTGTGTAATCTTGGCGAACTGGCAACCGGTATGGCGATTTTAAATGGGTTACCCGATGGCGCGCGCGGAATCTTAAAAAAAATCGAAATTGAATATTTCAAAAAATCTCGCGGTTTGCTCACAGCTGAATGCCATTGCTCCCCACCAGAAAACACTTCTAAACAGGAGTATCGAATCGCTGCCGAGATTAAAGATCAATCCGGTGATGTCACTGCCCTTGCCCACGCGACCTGGTTAATTGGCCCAGAGAATGAAAAACATGGCAACTGAATTTAGCCAGCAAATAGGTATCGAAACCCCATTAATTTGCGGTGCAATGTATCCCTGTTCCAATCCGCAACTGGTGGCAGCGGTTTCCGAGGCTGGTGGTATTGGTATTGTGCAACCACTCTCTCTGACTTATGTACATGGTTACGATTTTCGCGAAGGGTTACGTTATATCCGCAGCTTGACGAAAAAGCCCATCGGCATGAATTTAATCATCGAGCAAAGCTCCCAGAAATATCTGGAAAGAATGCGTGAGTACCTCGATATTGCATTAGAAGAAGATGTCCCTTTTTTTGTCACAGCGCTAGGTGATCCGAGCTGGGTGGTTGAGAAAACCAGCATCGCAAAGGCGACGGTTTATCACGATGTGACCGAACGAAAATATGCACAAAAAGCATTGGATGGTGGTGTCGATGGTTTTATCTGTGTGAATAATCGCGCTGGTGGTCATGCAGGAAAACTCTCTCCAGAGCAATTAATAGCAGAGGTTGCGCCGCTTAACAAACCCATGATTTGCGCAGGCGGCATTGGCTCAGCCAAAGACTATGCGGCAGCGATCAAAATGGGATATTCTGGTGCGCAACTCGGAACCCGTTTTATTGCCAGCAAAGAATGTACTGCACAGGAAAGCTACAAACAGGCCATTCTTGACGCAAAAGCAGCGGACATAGTATTGACTGAAAGAATTTCTGGTGTACCCGTTTCGATCATTGAAACACCCTATATAAAGCGTATAGGAACTCATGCCGGGCCAATAGCGAAAATGATGTTAAAAGGCAGAAAAACCAAACACTGGATGCGGACAATTTATTCACTAATGTCGATCTGGAAACTAAAAAAATCCGCAGTGCAGGGCATGAATTACAAAGACTATTTTCAAGCTGGAAAGAGTGTCGAAGGGATATCAGAAATACAATCTGCTGCCGAAATCGTCAAACAATTCACTAAAACAAACTAAGGAACGTGCATAGAATAATTTGATCATTCTAACTTGTCTTTTTGCTCCAGGTTCAATGATCACAAATCGTTGCGTAGAATAACTATGCGCCTATTGCGATCATTGAATCTGAAACAAAAATCCTGCGTTATAATTGCTCAACTTATTCCATGCACGTTCCTAACTCGCTTGCAGTATCCACGGCATCAAATTATTAAACTCAATAACTTATGAATATTCACCTGCAAAAACCAACACAATTTACCATCTCAGATTTTGAAGATGATGAGTTTAATATCACTGAAGAAAGCCCGGCACTCTACTTTAGCGCGTTGACAATGTGGGTAGCCGCACTTGCGCGTTGTACCAATGCCGTTTTAGAGGTCTACGGCCATCGCTTTGATGCTGATCCCGAAACAATCAAAATTACCATGAACTGGGAATACGCTGAAAAACCCACTAAATTCAAGAATATAGTCATGGATATTCACTGGCCAACATTACCAGAGAAGCGCCTGAAATCTGTCCAGAGAGCGGCGCAACACTGCACCATCCACAATACGATTCACGACTGTGTAGAAATAGAGACCACTGTAAGAATATAAGATTTATATTCTTTATTTAAACGCGATTTTAAACCATGAAAGCACTGCTGTTATGTAAAAGGAATTATACCAATCAAGACCTAATTGCTAATAAATTTGGGCGTAATTACCATTTGCCAGTCTTGTTACAAAAAGCAGGTATTGATTTTACAGTCATTGCGGCTGACTACAAAACAAAAGTAAGGGAAAAGCACATAATCAAAAATACAGAATTTTATTCTGTGCCGATGTCAGTTTTTTCTATTTTTGGATTTTTGTTGGAATTAAAATCAATAGCAAAAAAAACCTCATTTGATATTGTACTAGCAAGTGGTGATAGTCACTTTGGATATATCGGGTATCGGCTTGCAAAAACACTTGGAGTCCCGTTTGTTTTTGATGTTTACGATCAATATCAATCATTCGGTACGAATAAACTTCTGGGAATGAAGAGCATGTATAAGACTGCTTTAAAGAAAGCAGATCATGTGATTTGTACTAGCCAGCCACTGCTACAATTTATAAGTACATTTAACGAAAATGTTAGCTATATTCAAAATGGCGTTGATACAGCTACCTTCAAGCCAATAGGGAAATCAGTAGCCAGGGAAGAACTTGGTCTTAATCATAATGACCTTATTGTTGGGTATTTTGGTTCAATGGAAAAGATGCGCGGTATTGCTACGCTAATTGAGGCCTGCAAATCACTTAAAAATGAATTCCCTAAATTAAAATTGCTGTTAGCTGGAACTAGAGAGCAAGCGTTAAATATTAACTTTGATTGGATAGATTACAGGGGTGTGGTCTCGCAAAAGAAGATAGCTATGATGATCAACTCCTGTGATGTCGTGACATTGCCATATGTGCAGAGTGCACTAATTGACTATGGGAATTCATGTAAAACCGCTGAATATTTGGCTTGTGAAGTGCCCATAATTACAACTAGAGTGAGTAACTTTGTATCGAACTATCCTGGGATTGCGAGTGAAATCGAGTTGGCAATATGTGAACCAGAGAATACTCAATCTATGCAGCGTGTCTTGAAATACCAGCTAGAACATCAACAACGAGTTAAAGCTCCTGACAATATTTCATGGGAATATCTTGCCGACCAGCTGAAAGACGTTATTCTTGATTTAGTGGAGAAGCGACGCTCCAATAGAAATTAACCCGGATATTTCATGAATTACATGCGCCCTCGCTTGTCTATTGATTCCACAAGGAATTCTTTTCACTTGCCCGTAATCACCGATACGAGACGCGTAAAAACAATCCCTTGTGAAATCAATATCCTGCGCGATCATCACATGAATTCATGAAATATCCGGGTTAAGGGCTGAGAGCATGGTTTTTAAGAAAGCATAGTGATTCCGTCTATCGACGCAGAATATCCTCTTGGCGGTGTTATCTCTCTGGAAATTCACCTTAATTGCTTTGATGTGTAAAATACAGGATCACTGAATAAGCCTGAAAACTGTTAAAACCTTTCCTGCCAATCACTCTATGCCAGAGTTCCACAAATATTTTACAAATACCTCATGGCTTATGGTCGAACGCATACTTCGACTTGGAGTAAGCTTCACTGTGGGTATCTATGTTGCTCGGTATCTCGGTGTTGAGGCATTTGGGAGTATAAGCTTTGCGCAAAGTCTGGTTGGTATTGTCTCGATCTTATCTGTACTAGGCATGAACGACATTGTTGTAAAAGCACTAGTAGATAATCCCAAAAGTAAGAATAAAATCATGGGTAGCGCATTTGTATTACGGCTCGCAGGTGCCTCCATTGCAATATGTCTCGTAGCTATTCTTGCGGTATTCTTGGATATCAGTCTGATGGAGAAGTGGTTGGTAATCATTATTTCCGTAGGACTTTTGTTTCAATCAATTAATGTGATTGATCTGTATTTTCAGTCAATGGTTAAATCACGCTTTGTGGTTCAGGCGCAATTTGTCCAGCTGGTGATTTCTACACTCGTTAAGCTACTTCTGGTTTTGAATCAGGCTGATTTGATTTGGTTTGGTGCTGTTTTATTGGTAGATAGTATTGTGCTTGCAATTGCACTTGGTAAGATCTATCTGGTTCAGGGTGAAAGTTTCATCCACTGGAGATTTAAGCTAGATACCGCTAAATCGTTACTTAGAGATGCATGGCCACTATTGCTGTCCGGTGCAGCTATCCTGATTTATATGAAAATAGATCAGGTCATGATCAGAAATATGCTAGATGCTTCTGCAGTTGGATACTATTCTGCGGCAGTGAAAATTTCTGAGGCGTGGTATTTCGTACCAGTCGTTATCTGTACATCACTGTTTCCTGCAATTCTGAAGTCTAAAGCGCTAGCCCCGATTGAATATCAACAACGTTTACAGCGTTTGTATGATGCCATGGTATGGATGGCCGTAGGCATTACATTACCCGTTAGTTTTTTTGCAGATAGCTTGATTAGAGTGACGTTCGGAGATGAATTCTCAGCAGCCGCTCCAGTGCTTCAAATTCATATTTGGGCAGCAGTATTTGTTTCGCTTGGCGTGGCATCTTCTAAATGGATGGTGGCTGAGAACTACCAGAAGAAAATACTCTATCGAACCAGTTACGGATTGTTGATAAATATTGTTCTAAACTATTTCCTTATTAGACGCTACGGAATTAATGGGGCAGCGGTAGCAACCTTAGTATCACAAATAGTGGTTGGTCTAGGCTATGACATGTTTGATCGAGACGTGAGAAGCCAGGCTGTTTTGAAGCTGAAATCTATTTTTTTTATATCTGTCTTTCAGCAGCTTAATCGATTGTTAATGACTAAAAGAGACAGAGTCTAGAGCTTGTAAATGGAACAGAAAAGAAAATTGAAAAAATTAGATAAACCTGTTTTATTTCTAATTTTTAATCGGCCAGACTATACCAAGGAAGTTTTTGAAGCGATTAGAAGAGCTAAGCCACCTCGTTTGTATATAGCGGCTGATGGCCCTAGATTTGACAGAAAAGGCGACCAGTTACTTTGTAATGAAGCACGAAGTATAGCGAATGATATAAGCTGGCCTTGTGATGTGAGTACTTTGTTTAGAGATGAGAATCTTGGATGTCGTGCAGCAGTCAGTGGTGCTATTGATTGGTTTTTTGATCAGGAGGAATCTGGGATCATACTTGAGGATGACTGCCTGCCAGATCAGAGTTTCTTTTTTTATTGCAGCGATTTGCTAGATCGTTATGCAGATGATTCCCGAATAAACTCGATAGCGGGGAACAATTTTCAAAATACGAATACCGCAAACGGATCAAGTTATTACTATTCTAGTTATAACCATGTTTGGGGGTGGGCGACATGGCGAAGAGCTTGGAATCAGTTTGATCATAATATGCTTCAATGGCAAAAATTCAGGGATAACAACGGTCTTCACTCAATATCTAAGGACTGGAGTTTTTTATATTATTGGGAGAACACACTGGATGCGGTTGCTTCTGGAAAAATTGATAGTTGGGCTTATGTTTGGACGTTTACTGCCTGGTTACACAATGGATTAGTTTGCATACCAGAAATAAATTTGGTAAAAAACATAGGGTTTGGCGAACAATCGACACACACATCAAATACTAATTCTTGGTTAGCAAATTTAGAGATTTCGGAATTTAAATTTCCGTTTAGGCATCCTATAGAAATTGAGAGAAATGTATCGGCTGACTCAGTAATCGCTCAACGCGTTTATAATATTAATCGCTTGAGTATGTCGCTTAGATTCATACGTGACCTGTTTGGGCTCAAACCTTTCAAATCCTACATTCCCTTTCGTAAGACGAGTTAGCTCTTTATCCGCTATGAAAATTATCTCGGTTAATTATTCTGATGAAAAGGGAGGAGCGGCTCGCGCTGCATTTAGAATTCATCAGTCTCTTCTTAGGGAAAGGGTAGATTCAACACTTAGAGTGGTTGAAAAATCATCAGCTGAAGTCTCTGTAATTTCTAGCAGTAAAACTGAAATTTTACTAGCTCGTATTCGTCGAGCTATAGGTCGATTGTTGTTGAGAGGGCATGTTCCGGCGTTACAGGCTTGGCAAACTACAGCAGTATTTTCATCGAGCTTGGTTAAGAAGTTGAATAGAAATGATTCTGATTTATTGCATCTACACTGGGTTAGTAGTGGGATGCTGTCTATCGAAGAAGTTGGAGAAATTAAAAAACCAATTGTTTGGACGTTACATGACATGTGGGTTTTTTGTGGCGCGGAGCACTACGTAGATGACGTAAAGGATGCGCGTTTTCGAGTGGGTTATCAGGCTGATAATCAGCTTAAGACGGAATCAGGCCGAGATGTGAATAAATGGGTTTGGAATCGAAAACGAAATTCATGGAAATCTCCAATGACCATTGTGTGTCCCAGTCACTGGTTGGCAGATTGCGCTAAAGACTCTAAATTACTTGGGCAATGGGAGGTTTCTGTCATTGGGAATCCAATCAATACGGACAAATGGAAACCTCGCTCAAAAAAGAAAGCCAAAGAAAAAGTGGGATTACATCAAAGTGAAAAAGTTGTGCTTTTCGGTGCTCATGATGGTGGGAGTAATTTTATCAAGGGCGCAGACTTATTATTCTCTGCCTTAAAGCATCTTAAAACGATGGGTGTGTCAAATCTTCGCTTGGTGACGTTTGGGCAAGGCTCAGGAGAAATTTTCAGGCGAGTGGGAATTCCTATGACTGAAATGGGGGTTGTTAACGATGATGAATCATTGATCAATTTATATAACGCATCAGATGTAATGGTAGTGCCATCGAGAATGGAAGCATTTGGGCAAACAGCTTCCGAATCACAGGCGTGTGGAACCCCCGTTGTCGCATTCGATACTTCCGGATTAAAGGATATCGTCGATCATCAAAAAACAGGGTATTTAGCAGAACCCCTCAATCCTCAGGATTTCGCTATAGGGATTCATTGGGTGTTAACTAATTCAGTGCGATACTCTAAACTCTCCGTTTCGGCTAGAAGTAAATCAGTAGAATATTTCTCTTATCCCATTATTGCCAATCAGTATAAAAAGCTATATGAAAGCGTAGTCAAGAATAGGTAAGTCTATTCTCGTCAGAGATCGGAGAATTGTCGATAGGTTGGATAAATAGACCAATATAGATGATAAATAATTTTCCAGAGCGTTGAATCTGTGTTTTTTTTGTGCACTTTTTTTTCTTCACCGAAACGATGTTTTATTGAGTGAGGATCAGTCTGGGAGCTGAGTCCTGTAGTCCGCATTGTGCTAAGCGTTTGTGTGTGAATAAATTTTGCTTGCTTGTTTTTATTATAAGCACGCAGGAAAAAATCATAGTCCATAGCGATTGCAAACTTTTGGTCGAATACACCAATCTCCTGAAATAGAGATGACCGACACAAGACGCCCTGGTGAAATATTTTAGATTTGAAGTTATGTAAAACCCCCCATGTTGATTGTCTTCTGATATAGCCTGTTTTTGATTTATGTAAGATATCAAAAGCAAAAAAATCATGAGTATCATCAAGGCAGGTAACTGCGTTTTTAATACTGTTTTTACTTGTGAGGTAGTCATCTGAATGTAAAAACAAAAGGTAGTCTCCTTTTGCAATTTTTATGCCCTTATTCATTGCATCGGCAATGCCGTTGTCTGCTTCTGAAATGAATGTAGCAATGCTATTAGAATATCGGGATATGATGTTTTTAGTACCATCAGTTGAATTGCCATCAATAATGATATATTCAATATTAGAGTAAGTCTGATGGGCGACGCTCTGAATCGTCTGTTCCAGGAACTCTTCTGAGTTAAAGGTGATTGTGATAATTGATATTAAAGGAGAATGGGTCTCAGAATTCATGGAGTTAAATTAGCCTACTCTGGCTAGTTAAATGATATTAATTCCAGTTGCCTAGAACAAAATTCTGTCTGCATGTTTTCTTCCTTCATTTGATTGACCAGTTCAATACAGTCCTTTTTCAGTTCTATTTGCTGCTCTGGAGTGAAAAGAGAAAGCACCATCGTGAGGTTTTCCGGGTCTTCACTGAGTAGCGCAGCGGGCAGGTCTCTTGCTTTTATTGGAGACTCCGACGACAGAATATGAGCTATCAATGGTATTTCGAGCATTGTAAAGTGCAGTGAGCGAGCGTTGTCCTCGTCTTCTAACTTGGCTAATGCAGTCTGATCATCACCAGCCCCTACTTGTACTGCGCGCATAATGGGCTGCATTAGCTTCTGAATGGAGGAGCGTATTTCAGATAGGTCTCC
>CAZUAW010000082.1:0-8397 GCA_964618535.1 uncultured Thiotrichales bacterium | reverse complement strand
AATCAATAGATAAGCGAGAACTCGTGTAATTCATGAAATATTCGGGCTAGTACTCCATCAATACAATGTTGCTGGAGTACTAGTAACGGATTAAGCGGCGATATCATCTCGCTGACGAGCTTCAATCGACACGGCATCATTCAGTGATTGTTCAAATAAATTAGTGGCATCTTCCCATGTGTATCGGGATGCGGTATCAAAAGCATGGTCTGACATTGATTGCCATTGTTCGTCTGGGCAGCTTAGTATTGATGTGATTCGTCTAACCATTGCTTCAATATCTCCAACCGAGATCAGATAACCATTTTTACCATTTTCGATCAGCTCGGGCATTGCGCCGACATTGGTGGTGACAACCGGACAGCGGCAGGCCATTGCCTCAACCGGTGTTAGACCAAAACCATCTTGTTCACTGGCGTAAAACCAGACATTGCAATGGGTATAAATTTCTCTAATTTTTTCTTGAGGCGGTTGATGGAAAAATTCTATCCACTCAGGAAGATTAATCTCACTGCCTGGGGAAGGATTGCCAAAACAAAAAGCGCGTAGCTGCGGGGAATTCTTTTTTAATTGTTTTAATACATCTACAACGGTTTCAGTGCCTTTGCCGGGATAATCTGAATATAAGAATCCCACTGTAGGTACGCTTGGGCGTGGTCGTTTAGGAGAATAAAAAGTATTTAATTCAACGCTGTTATGAATGATGCGGTCAATGGTGACATTCATTTGTTTCCTGCCTAATTCGGCGAGCCAGCGAGATACTGCTATTTTGTAGAATGGTAGCTTCCAGGTTGCATCGACGAGCTTAGGGGCGCTGTACTCGGTCGCATCATATCCCTGGATAAAATGTATTTTCGTTCCTTTGCTTGCTGGTAATTCATTCACCCAGTTAACCGTTTTCCACCAAGTAGCGATGACTATGTCGCCGTCTGGTACATCGGCTGCAATCACTGTTCTGTGTTTATTAAGTGTTACTATTTTATAGTCAACGTTTGTGTAGAAATGAATCTTGTCACTTGAATTTCTATTCCAGCCGTTAAATCCTAAAATAGATTTGACTTGATCGCGTATAGATATAGCAGGTTTTTTGGGGGCAATCAGTGTTACCTGATGGCCTCTTTTTTGTAGCTCCCGAGCGTAGCAGGAGACAATTAAATTGCCTCCGTTGATTTCATGTTCTGGCAAAATAAATGATATTTTCATTATTATTACTTTTGTTAGCGGTGTTTATCTCAAATAATCAAAAAGCGATAATGAGCCGATTTTGGAATAGGTTTGGCGAACTGCTTCGAGCGTTGTCATTTGAGTTTGTAAATTACTAATTGCTGCGGCGAAATCGGTATCTTCAATTCTTGATCGCGTCTGTGTCAAAACAAGGTTGACAGATTCGTTTTCTGAGCGTGTATTGTCGATGTATCCCAGTCGTGAACCCAAATCACTTCTAACCGAGCCGACGTGATCTAGAGCGTGATTTAGGTTTTCCAGAACCTGGTCAATAGCCTGGTGATAGCGGGCATTGTCAGCACTATTCTCGGGTTTTGATGACAAAGCCGAATAGAATTGATCAACGATTGATAGCATGTCTTGATGACGGCTTGGTGCAAGTGTGAATTGATCTCCAGCAGCAGGATTCCCTTGGATAGCGATTTCCATTCCGTCAAATTGAATGGCGTCACCCTCAGTAAAATTTTGTGCAGCAAGCACTGTAGTGCCAGAATCAGTGTTAACGACATTGAAATTATTATTAGAGGTAAACTCAATCGAATAATTGGCATTCATGAAACTAGCAGAATCGATGACTGAATCACTACCAATTACACCAGATCCTGTATTTGATTGATCAGCTGTGGCGCTAAATTTCCCATTGCCATCTAATATTCTCTGGAATATTTTATCACCAGAATCCGCGCCCATAACTTTTCTGGAATCACTGATTTGGATATAGTTTTGAGTTTGATCACCATTGTATTGAAGCGCGCCACCCACTGAAGAGAATGGTTTGTTTCTGCTTTTTCCACCACCAAATAAATATTCACCATTGGCCGTTTTAGTATTGGCGTAATCCAACACCTGATTTTTTATTTGTCCTGTTTCTGCTCGGTAAGCTTGCAGGTTATTGTCATTAATCGCACCGGAGTTTGCTGCGACAGCCAATTCTTTTAGCCGTTGTAGCGTATCGGTCAGGTTATCCAGTACTGTTTCTTCTTGTACCAGTTTTTGCTCTACCTGGATGCCGTTACTATTAAATTGATCTAGCCGCAGCAGCGCTGCATCGAGATTTTCTGTTTCCGCGACTTTGGCTGGGGCGTCAGAAGGTCGTTGCAATTGTTTTCCACTGCTGATCTGCGCTTGTAGGCGAGCGATTTCTGCTTGTTTATTGTTGATTTCCGCTACCGCAAATTTTTGACCTGAAAAGCTGCTAATACGCATAATTATCTCCTCACGACACCGAGAATGGTGTCAAACAAGTTTTGTGATGTGTTAATGACCTGGGCGGCTGCTTGATACGCTTGTTGGTAGCGCGTTAAATTAATCGCTTCTTCATCCAGATTAACGCCCGAACTAGCGGCTTCTCTATTTTCTATATCACCGAGCAAAGCTTCCTGTGCATTGAGGCTAATATTTGCCTGGCGGGTGAGCTGCCCCGTTAAGTTGACTAGCTGACCGTACCCTTCTTGAAAAGTTGAAAAACCTTCGACTGTTTTTGTGAACTGGAGTCCTGCCAGTGCATTTCCGTTACTGTTATCAGCATAACCTCCGGTATTTGGTTCGACTGTAAACTGCGTGTTGGCATCTGCTGTACCCGAAACATTTACACTCCAGCCATTAAAAGTAATGCTGTTATCTGCCGCTAGCGTGCCTGTTCCCAGAGAAGCTGGGGGGGTAGCACCTGCATCAAATAATTCATAATCAGTTGCTGAGCTAAAACGAATTTCTACCGGCGTTGTTAAACCCGGATTATTTAAATCATCAATAGCTGGGCTTGATATGCTGCTGTCACTTAAATTATTTAGAGATGCTCTGGCTCGCAAGGGTGAAGCTGCGGCAATTTCTGATTGATGGGTAAGGTTTAAAGACAAATTTTTCGCGCCACCAGAAGTAGGGCGAATTAAAAATTCATCACCGCTTTGCATGTTGCCGGAAATTTCAATATTTAATCCGTCAAGGTCAATAGAGGTATTGTTGCTGTTGGTTGTCGTTTGATCTGAAAGGCGAGTGACTGTGTAGTCATTGCCATTAAAGCTAACCGAATAATCGGAGGCTGTGAGTTTTGCTGCATCCGTTATGGTTGTTGAAATGGTAGCGTCGCCTGCATTCCCTGAATTAGCCGAAGATATTGGTGAGCTGAGACTAAAAAAATCGGTGCCTGGTTTTCCATTTAAGTCAATGCCATTGTTGTGCTGGCTATTAAAAGTTTTACCTAAAACAGTGGCGATTCGACCTAGTTCGTTTTGCACGGGATTAAGCATTTCACGTCGAAAATCCATTACTCCGCCAATAGCGCCACCGCGAATTTGATTGCTAATTACGCCTTGTGATGAGGCTATTTCCAATTGTTGAGGATCAATCGTGCTCCTGACAATGGTAAGCGCTCTGGTTTCTCCAGCGGTGACAAGCTCTATACCGCTGGAAGTTCGAACGTTGACCTGACCATTTTGTTCATAGGTTTGTAGAGAAACATGTTTGGCCAATTCTTTGAGTTGCAAGTTACGGCTATCGAGTAGCTCATTGGGTGCGCCCCTAGAGCCAGCGCCGGCTATTTTATTGTTTAGGTCGGCAATATTTTTTGCCAATGAATTAATTTCGCTAACCTCAGCTTCAATTCGACTGTTAACTTCTGTATTGATTGCGCTAAATTGCGACTCTAGTGTGTTAAAACGGTCAACTAGGCTGCGTGCTTCTCCTAGCATCACTGTGCGATTTGAGACTGAAGCAGGGTCGGTATTGAGTTGTTCAATACTATTGAAAAATGATTGTAAGGCTGGGGTGAGACTAGCGTTATCATCTGCTACTAGGCTGTCGATGCGAGAAGCCAGTTGGCTGAAGCTATCCAGGCGCGCAAAATCAGAAGCAATGTTTCTGGACTGCCCACTTAAAAATTCATCGCTGATCCGCTGAATATCAGTAACGCGTACGCCACTACCGGGATTAAGTCTGTTCGCATCTGCGGCACCGACAGAGGCTAGCTCTGCTCTTTGACGATTGTATCCAACGGTGTTGGCATTGGCGATGTTTTGGCTGGTGACGTCCAGAGCAGTGCGAAATGAATTCAGCGCCGCGCTGCCAATTTCCAGTGACCCCATAGTTTTCCCCTTCCTGAGTTTTAACTGCTGATCTAAAATCTGCCAGTTAATATTATGAAACTACTATCTGAGTAGTTACTTTTTTATGTAGTTCCCAGCCTGCGGAAATATTGCAAGTACTGGGAATTGAATCCCTTCACTATCTTGTATCGGCGAGTCGAGCCGAATCTTGAGCGTTATTATCAATAGTTCGCATGACGGCTTTCACTTTTTGGGCGTAGCCGGGATCGGTTGCATAACCCGCTTTATGAATCTCATCGATGAATTTTTCCGGATCAGCAGAATTAAGTAGTGCTTTTTGGTAGCGAGGGTTTTGTTCAATAAATTTAGCAAAATCCATAACTGATTCGGTGGCTGATCCATACACTCTAAAAGGCTCATTCTTACGCTGCATTGCACCATTCTCAAATTCCAAAGTATTGGCGAATACATGATTGTGTTGCCAGCGTTCATCTGCTTTGATGCCAAATAAATTATGGCTGCTTTGACCATCACGGGTTTTCATTACGTGCTTGCCCCATCCAGTTTCGAGTGCGGCTATGGCTATGATCGCTTTTGGCGTAACACCAAGTTGGTTTGCGGCAGCTTCTGCAGCCGGTTGAATCTTGGCAATAAAGGCTTGCTGTGGATTGCCCGTAGTTACAGCTTGAGCTGGTTGAATTGCCAGTGGTGTTGTCACTGCGGTTTCGTACGGACGTTTATCGCTGTGCTGTGACGGCTGGTTAGAAAATCCTGGCGTTGCTGATTGTTGATAAAATCGAATGGATGATTCTGCCAGCTGAGGTGTTAATGCAGCTTTTAAACTTTCTGGCTGTGATTTGTTTGTAACCAGTGCAGGATCAACTATTTTAGGTGCAAATTTCAACTCAGGCTTCTCTGCCGTTGTTTGTTTTGGCCCTTCAATTTGTCGCAATACCAAATCACCAATTCCAATGGCACCTTGTTTTGAAAGCTGTATTGCCAGTTGCTGGTCGTACAGCCCTTGCGCCATTTCGGATTGTGAAGAATCCATAATCCCTGGCCCCACAGAGTCGCGCATGCTTTTGAGCATCATCTGTAAATACATTGCTTCAAACTGCTGGGCGACTTCTTTATTAACGGATTCTTTTTGAGCTGCACCTGTACCGTTTGCCGCCGCAGATTTTAAGCGATTTAATCCACTGAAGTCGGTGTACACATCTGCCATTGATGTCTGATTAGTATTCACGTTTTTTCCTGGTAAGTCTCTAGATAATGATCAGTTGAGCGCGTAATGCACCCGCTTGTTTTAGCGCTTCTAAAATGGCGACAAGATCTCCAGGGGCTGCACCAACTTGATTAATTGCGGCGACAATTTCATTGAGAGTGACGCCCTTATTGAATTTAAACATGCGGTTTGATTCTTGCGTGACTTCGATATCGCTACGCGGCACCACTTTGGTTTTTCCTTTGGAGAATGCTTCGGGCTGGCTGATAATTGGATTAGAAGTAATGGAAACAGTCAAACTGCCGTGGCTGACAGCGGCAGGCATAACAGTGACATGTGAGCCTATAACGACGGTGCCGGTACGGGAGTTCACAATTATTTTTGCGGCAGCTTCACCGGGATCGATTTCCAAATTCTCGATCATGGACATCAAGGTTACGCGTTGACTGGGTGTTGCCGGTGCTGAAATCTTTATCGAGACAGCATCTATTGCTGTCGCTGCACCCGCGCCAAATTTTTCATTGATGGTTTTTTCCAGATTTTGTGCGGTAGTAAAATCTGGCTGGTGTAAATTCAAAATTAATGCATTGTTTTGTGTGAATGAATTACTTACTACTCGCTCAACCGTTGCGCCATTGGGAATGCGGCCAACGCTGGGCACGTTAATGACGATACTTGAACCATCGCCACCTTCGATACCAAGGCCACCGACAACTAATTCGCCCTGAGCAACAGCATACACTTTGCCATCAGCACCTTTTAATGGCGACATTAGTAAGCTGCCTCCGCGAAGACTTTTGGCATTTCCTAATGATGAAACTGTAATATCTATAGTCTGCCCAGGTTTGGTGAATGGAGGCAGTGCTGCCTGTATGGAAACAGCCGCGATGTTTTTAACGGACGGCGTTACATTGGGAGGAATGGTGACACCATATTGCGCCAACATGCTTTTTAAGCTTTGTAATGTGAAAGGTGTCTGTCCGGTCTTATCGCCTGTGCCATCAAGGCCAACAACCAGGCCATAACCAAGTAGTTGATTGTCACGTACGCCTGCAATAGAAGCCATGTCTTTAATTCTTTCGGCAAAAGCGGACTGAATAAATCCAGTTGCCAAGAATAATAAGACAGTAAAAAGAATTCCATTTCGATTCATTATTTTATCCTGAGTGATTCGTATATTTTTAAAGGTGTTTTGTTTAAATTTAATAGGGCCATGCGCTGCTGTTAAAGAATCGAGTTAGCCAGCCGGCGTTATTGCTGTCTGCAATCATGCCTTTACCTTTGTAGGTGATTTGAGTATTTGCCATTTTGTGAGAGGCAATTGAGTTTTTATAGGAAATATCCTGAGGCCGAATAATGCCTGAAATTCTTACAATTTCTGAGCCTTGATTTAAGGTTAAAAGTTTTTCGCCACGAACGCGTAAATTACCGTTAGGCAACACTTGTACAATGTGTACAGTGATACTGCCTTGAAGGCTGTTACTTTGATTGCTGCCACCTTCACCACTAAAACCGACGCTGCCGTTGGCTTCTGCTTCGAGTATTTTTGCGCCACCTGAAGTAATGCCGCGCCCCAGTAGTTTTGGCCCTGAAATAGCGACATTCGAGCTTTTTGACGTTTCAGTACTGGCTGTTTTTGTTGCCGCTGTTTTTTCTTCGAGCAGCACCGTGACAATATCTCCGACACGTCGCGCCCGAAAGTCTTCGAATAAAAAACGACTGGTGCTGGTATTGTAAATTGAGCCAGTCGCCGCTTGTTGAGAAGAGGTGGGCGGCGGCTCCACTTGCGGAACTGGTGGAATATAACTGGGATCACGCAGTGGCTGGTTATAGACCACGCAGCCACTACTGATCGATACTGCCGTAATGATGGTTGCAGTTTTTAATGTTGCCGCTAGATTTTTTAAATCAATATTCATGAAAAGTATTAGAGGTTGTTATTAACGTATTGCAGCATGTCATCGGTGGTGGATATGGCTTTAGAATTCAGCTCATAAGCACGTTGGGTTTCAATCATGCTGACGAGTTCTTCAACGACATTAACATTGGATGTTTCCAATGAACCTTGAAGTAATCCACCTAAACCGGATTGTCCTGGTGTTCCAGCCTGAGGTCCGCCGCTGGCTGCTGTCTCTTCAAATAGATTTCCGCCCAGCGCTTGCAGACCTGTAGGGTTAATGAAGTCGACCACTTGCAAGGTGCCAATTTGAGTGGGGGCAGTAGTGCCTGCGACGCCTGCTGAAACAGTGCCATCAACGGCTATGGAAATGCTTTGTGCATTTTCAGGTACGGTCAAGCCAGGCTGTAACGCGAAGCCTGAGGAATTTACAATTTGGCCCTGAGAATTTAAATTAAATGCACCATCGCGAGTGTAGGCAGTACCGCCATCGGGCATGAGAATTTCAAAAAAACCACGGCCTTGAATAGCAACATCTAACGAGTTTTCGGTTTGTGTCAATCCGCCTTGAGTAAATAGTTTTTCGGTAGCGACTACGCGGACACCAGTACCTATATTTAATCCAGAAGGGAGCTGTGTATCTTGCGAAGATTGTGCGCCAACCTGGCGAATGTTTTGATAGACCAAATCTTCAAATACAGCTAGGTCGCGTTTGAAGCCATTGGTGTTGGCATTGGCAAGGTTATTTGAAATGACGGCCATTCTTGTTTGCTGTGCATCCAGGCCGGTTTTGGCGCTCCATAGTGCTCTGTTCATGGTCTTTTCCTTGTAAGTTATTTTTCGGCATATCCTTATGCCACTTTCTATTTAAAAGTTGTAATGCTTAAGGGCGTCTCTAAAAATAGAGGTGCGCTCCTGGTTTTTCTCAGGGGTGCTTGCATTTTTAGAGACACCCTTAACCCGAATATTGCATGAATTACACGAGTTCTCACTTATCTATTGATTCCACA
>CAZUAW010000081.1:0-8480 GCA_964618535.1 uncultured Thiotrichales bacterium | reverse complement strand
AGACTCATAAAGCCATTCCTTATCAAAATAAATTCAGCTGAGATTCCGGTAAATCTGATTTTAATTCTTTATTTTCTACGCTCAGGCCATTCGCTAAACCTGAGCGGCGTTGTATCTGATGTTCAATGGCATGACGCAAAACCTTCTCATTACTAACGATGGTGATTTTAGATTTTGCGCGGGTGACAGCAGTGTAGAGTAATTCTCTGCTGATCACGGGTGAAGGTGATTCTGGGAGTACTAGCATCACTTCATCAAATTCTGACCCCTGTGATTTGTGTACGGAGATAGCCCAAGCATTTTCATGGGCAGGTAGTCTGGAAATTGACAACGACTGAGAGTGTTCGTTTGAACTTTGGAAAACCACTCTAAATTTTTGTTCTTTTTCAGCGACAACCAAACCAAAATCACCGTTAAATAATTTTGTCTGATAGTCATTTTCTTTGATCATGAGAGGTTTTCCGGCGTACCAGATTTTATCTGCAAGGCGATATTTTTTCTGAATCCAGTCATCAATAGCGCTGCTAATTCCTGCAACACCGAAGCGCCCTTTCTGATGAGCACAGAGCAACTGAAAATGACTTAAATTAGCAAACTTTTCAGCTGAAGATGGCGCTGATTTTATCGCATCTAGTTGTTGAAAAACTTTGGTTTTTAATTGTTGTTGCCAGATAATTGAATCAACCTCAGGATTCAGCCATTCAATTTCAGGGAATTTAGTGCTGCTTAAAATCTCAATGACAGCATCACTGTTACCCGCATTGATGGACTTTGAAAGTTGCTCGATTCCCTGCCCCGTACTAAATCGATAACTTTTCGTCAGTAATGTTAGCGTGCTGGATAAAACATTAGTCTGCCTATCTATGCAAATATCGCCAAAGACAGAACCCGCCTCAACAGAGGCTAGCTGGTGGCGATCTCCGATGAGTATTAAACGCGCATCCTTAGCAACTGCTGAAACTAATTTATTCATTAGTGCTAAATCAATCATTGAGGCTTCATCAACAATAACTACAGAATAAGGCAGCGGATTAGATTGTTGATATCTAAAAGTTACTTTCCCTGATTGGTATCCCAGTAACCGATGCAATGTTTGAGCTTGGGTTTCTAATAAAACGGCATCTGCTGGATCGAACTGCTCTGCTGAATTCAGCATCGCTTCCTGCATACGCATTGCAGCCTTTCCAGTTGGCGCGGCAAGCCCTACCCGCGCATCAGGGTCAAAATGATTTAACAGCAGCAATAAACTGGCAATTGTCGTTGTCTTGCCTGTACCGGGACCGCCACTGATAATAGAGAAATTATTGCTTAGTGCTTTTTTTACCGCTTCCTGTTGCTGCTCTGAAAGCGGTAAATTTTTGAATTGCTGATCAAACCAACTATCTTCTGGTGTTTCCAATTCGCAGTGAACTCTAGATTTTAACGCAGCAGCTAGCTGCTGTTCATACTGCCAATAACGGTGAAAATATAAATGGTTGCTTTCATCTAGAATTAACGGTGTTAAATCACCGGGTTGTCCGATAGCAGAACTCTTTAGTAATGATCTTCGCCAGTCAGCAACTTCTATTGTCCGTTCTGAAGGTGAAACTTCGATATCAGAAAAATCATCCAGCCAAATACAAACATGTCCCTGTCTAACCTCATGGCTTAATATTTTTACTGCCTGCTCAACTGCGAGTGAATTATCTTTATCTACTCGGCTAAGAAAATTTGCCAGCTGGTAGTCCAGTGCTTCCCAGTTCCAATCTACGTGTTGAGTAAGATTCATACTCAGCTACCCTGCTCAAATAAATTGCTGAGCGACTCGATCAGTTTCTGATCTGGCAAATCATGATAGATCCCATAGCGAGAACCTGTGTCTTCTGACATACCACGCAGAAATAAATAGTAGACGCCGCCAATGTGCTTTTGATACTGATAATTCTTGAGCCGAACTTTTAAATACCGATGTAAAGCCACCATATAAATCATATACTGTAGATAGTAATGTGAGTTGGCTATTTCATCAGTCAGCCTGTGATCATCATAATCTTTAATCTCAGCGCCAAGCCAGTTTGATTTATAATCGACCAAATAATAACGATCTTGATGACAAAAAATCAGATCAATAAAACCTTTCAAATAACCGCCGACCGAAGCAATATTGAGCTGATCGATTGCAGTTTGCATAGCAGGCAGTTTTAAATGTTGTTTTAGCAATGCCTTAAGCTTGTGTTGATTCAACTGTGCTAACGGGTAATGAAATTCCAGCTCATCAATACGTTGCTGTTTTTTAATATCTGCCAAGCAGAAACTTTGTTGAGAATCAATTTTAGTGAGTAGTATCGTTTGCAACCATTGCATCATTTGAGGAATATCGACCTGATGAAACCCATGCCGTCTAAATCCATCCTCAATCAAACTCTGTTGCGCGTCTACAGGTTGCGTAAAATCCAGATGCTCCATTAACCAATGCAGACAAATACCCGCCTCGCGGCCACGTATCTGCGCCACGCCTTCAGGCTCTTCTATCGACACATCTGGCTTATGGTTTGAGAGATCATAATCTGGCAGCTCCGCTGAATGACCTCGGGTAATACCGGTATAACTGGTGACTCTTTTCGGTGCTTTAAATTGACGATTAAATGCTCGGATTTCACCAGATGGTGATTGCTCCCGATAGGCCGATTTAATCAGTTCCTCAGCGTCTGGTAAATCTTGCAGATAAATTGTTTGCTCTGATTTTTCTACCAGCGTTTGGAGCCTAGTTAATCGCTCTTCAATAGAGAGTCCCTTGAGTGATTTACTATTAGAACTCCACTGACGCTTTTCGATATTTGAACCGTACAGCAACCAACTCTGTGCAGATTTATGCGCCAGATTAAAATGTCCTGTTACCAATGTGCAGTGATATTCCGCTCTGGTAAGTGCGACATACAACAGGCGCAGACTCTCACTAAAGTTTTCCTCAATTAAATAGGCTTTGAGCTGTTCATCCGTTTCTGCATTCATCACCAACCATGACTTTTCTGGTTGATCAGGATCATGAAAAGAAAAGGGCTTACCAGGAATATAAGCGGGCTTGCTATCAGGTGCGTCGTCCCAAAGAAAAGGACAAAATACAATGCCGTACTGCAAACCTTTACTTTTATGTACTGTGACAATTTTAACCAAATTGTCTTCGCTTTCTAAGCGTAAATGCGCTTCTTCGTTATCAGTTTTCTGCTGTCGTTGACGGTTAAACCATAGCAATAAAGACTCAGGAGCCAGTGATCCACGTGAAGCTTCCTGATGAATTAACTCACACAGATGTAGAATATTGGTGAGCCTTCTTTCACCGTTTGGATATTGTAAAATTCTTGTATAGCAGTCTTCCTCAATCAACAGCGTTCGGATCATGACCATAAAGCCTTGTTCCTGCCACTGTAATTTCCAGCGATATAATTTTTCCAGCCAACTTTCCCAGCCTTCTGCATCTTCCTGAAAATCAGAAATGGCTTGACCTGAAACGCCGAAAATTACCGTGGCTAAAGCGGCTCGATAATCGTTATCCCTTGCACCTGCTGTCAATGCGTGTAAGACACTGGCGAGATCGTTAGCTTCAGTTGAAGTAAATACATTATCATTCATCTGCTGCACACAACCGATATTGCGACGATTCAATGCCTCTTTAATCCGCTGCCCCTGTTTATTTTTACGCACTAAAACAGCGATATCTCCACCTCTTAAATCCCGACCGGCGAGCTGATATTTTTTATCACTAGCGTGATTGAGCATGGTCGCAATTTCATTAGCCACAGCATCAACTATTCTTGGTTCAAGCGTGCCCTTGGCAACAGGATTTTTAGAAGTAAAATCATTCCAGATTCGCAAAGCACCGAGTGCTGCTGGTGCAGCTTTCTGTTGCTCTTCTCCTCTGCCCGCCTTGACGCTTTGATAATCCACATTTGATTCTCTAAAAGGATTCTTATGCGCTGAAAACAGTGTATTCACTGCTTTAATAAAATCTTTAGAAGAGCGAAAGTTCTCCTCCAGGGAAAGTGGTTTTCCCACCCGTGCTTTCGCATTCAGATAAGTATGAATATCTGCGCCGCGAAAGCTATAAATTGCCTGCTTGGGATCACCAACGAATATCAGCGGATTGTTATCAGCGGCATAAATACGGTTAAAAATATTGTATTGAATCGGATCGGTATCCTGAAATTCATCGATCAACGCCACTGGGAATTGCTTAAGGATTGTGGTCGCCAGAGACTCCCCACCTTCAGCATTTAATGCGTCGCTCAGCAATAATAGAAGATCATCGTACCCCAGCACTGAATCTGCAGATTTACGCTTTTTTAGCTCGTCTCTTACGTAGTTGAGTGCCTCTACACGTATCTTGGTATGCTGCTGCTTTAACCATATTTTTAATTCGGCGTGCTGAGTACAAAATGCTTCCCAGATTTCAAAAAATGGATGTTCTATGGGTTGATGCTTTCCTGTTGTTGCAGATACTAGTTTTTGCTGAGTGAATAAGTTAGCTTTCTCAGGTAAAGAAAGAACATCGCTATGGGTTAAATATTCTTCAAGACCTGCGAATAGTGCAGGAAAAGCAACGGGTTTATAGCTGGTCTTATTTAATGTCACACCCAATGCATTCTTAAATAGCGCCTCTATATTCTCCTTTTCTTTGGCAAATAATTGTTGAGCGGATTTTTTCTTTGCCTGCATTGAATTTAGGCAATCATCGCAGCTCACTTTATTTTCGGGATAAACTTCTAGCCAGGGCTTGCCTATCCAACTTTTGATATCCGAAGCTAAAGACTCCGGCGTTATTTTTTGTGTCGCCAACACCGCTAACAGTTCTTCTGAAGCGGCATAAGTATGTGTACGCCAGTAATCATCCACAATGTGCTGAATGAGCTCTGAATCATCCGCCATTAATTCACTGGCAAAGCCGATACCCGATTGCAATGCGGTTTCTTTCAGCAGTTTTTGACAAAAACCGTGAATGGTGTAAACAGCCGCTTCGTCAAAGCTACGAATCGCCAGTGTCAGATCCTTAATTGCTTTTTCTTTATCGGCACATTGATTAAGTAATTTTTGCTCGAACACATCATCTGCATTGCCTGACTCCAACAAATGTTTTGCCGCTACCAGTTTTGCGCGTAACCTCTCGCGTAATTCTGCGGTAGCTGCATTGGTAAAAGTCACTACCAAAATCTGATTAACACGATATTGTTTTTCAACAATGAGTCGCACATAGAGCCCGGCAATCGTCCAGGTTTTCCCAGTCCCTGCACCCGCTTCGACCAACAGGCGTTCTTCCAGCGTGGGATCAAATACAATCATCGTTTAATCCACATCCTGTAAATGTTCGATGAAGGGTTTAAAAATCTTATCGGATAACTCGGTAAATTCCTCATCGAGCTGAACATCAGTACCGCGAAATGCCAACTGATACTCTTCCTTGCTGCCCTCACCACTGTAGCCAAAGCCATCCAACCATTTTTTGTATGCGTTACCTAATTTATCTGTATTGGCATATTCGAAACTGGTTTTGGGGAATAGTTTAATCGCTCTACTTCTGCCTTCTATAAATGTTTCAATCATTGTATTGAGGTATTGCTGTGGTTCTTCTACTGCGCTTAAAGCCAAGTCTTCATTCGGTGTATAAATTCTGGTTGTGTTTTCGTACTCAGAATTCTCAATGGAACACAAAGCCAGATGCTTTAACCAGACCGGCAGCCGCCAGCTCGCCCAGAGAGGATTCATTTGTACAACAAATTGGCCGGTCTGATAGAGATTATTTAATGTGCCCCGCAACTGGTACTGCCCCACTTTAATATCCAAATATTCGGTTTTGGGCGCTTCCAATTCAGGTAATCGGGTAATAAATTGGTGAGCGATTTCTTGATGCTGTTGAAACAACTGCTTACCCGGTTCACCATGCGGCAGAAATCCCAAAGCCCGTAATTTGGCTAATGCATGATCTTCATCATCAATAATCAACTGTAGTACTTCAGCATCCATAAAGCTTTCAATCTGGAACGGTTCGCGCTCGGGTAAGTCAGCAAGTTGCTCACCCAGAGAAATACCCATGATTTCTCGCACGAAATATCGAACTGGGCTTTTTAGAAACTGCTCCAACTGATGTAGTTCTACGATCGCTGGAACTTCAGATTTTATTTTTGTGTCTTTATCCAAAAACTGAATGCTGGCATTGTTATTTTGAGGCGCCAGACCACGCCCGAAATCATGATACGTAAATAGTTTTTCCTGCTTTTCTGCAGGATTAAAATAGCGACTACTAAAAGACTGCAATGGATGCCTAATAACTATATTGTCAGCCTCAATGCCATAGCAATTCAGAATATAATCGAGTAATTCATTCACAAGCACTGACGGAGGCAATGAATCATTGCTCTGAATATCCTGACCACAATAACTAATAATTAATTTTTTGCGCGCTGATAACAACGACTCAAGAAATAAATAGCGATCAGCATTTCTGGCAGATCTATCACCGCGTCGAAACTCTTTAGCTGCCAGATCAAAACTTTGTTTAGGCACACGTTTGGGGAAATCCTTATCATTCATGCCAATTAGGCAAACCACATCAAACGGCACATTGCGCATCGGTGTAAATCGGCTAACAGTGACACCCTCAGACATAAACTTTCTAGAATCGGTATTATTTTCTATTGCCTGCTGAACAAGGTGGCGCAGACATTTAAAATCCAAGTCATTGTGATAATCAGCGACAGCACATTGATCAACCAAAGCCTGCAATAACGCTCTGAGTTGTTGCCGCTCAACCGATTCATTATTTTCAGCTAGCGTACAAAAATCAATCATCTGGTTCAGTTTTTCGATCCAGTCTGACAACGGCATTTTTAGACTGCCCCAACTGGCAACAGTAAATAGTCTCTCTGTAAATTCCGAAAACCGGCCTAGATCTACAGCCAGAGTACCTTCTATTTCTGTGTACGCAAGTGTATCCTGATAAAACTCATCGCTATTCATCATATAGCCGAGCAACATTCTATTTAAACCATTCCGCCAGGTGTGTTCCGGGGTGGCTGGTAGATCTGACGCTTTTTTGCTTTGCGCATCAATGCCCCAGCGAATATTGGTATTCAGGCACCATTCGGTAATGTTTTTTACGGCTGTTTTATTCAATCCAAACCGCGCACGCACCACCGAGTATTCCAGTAAACCCAATACTCGATTCACTTCAAAACGACTGGTGGGTAATTCCAATAATGCTTCCAGCGTTTCAGCCATTTCGTTGTTTGCGTTCATCCCCACATCGGAAATTGAATAAGGGATTTTATGCGTTGCCGTTGAAAAAACAGCATCTATATAGGGCGCGGCAATATCAATATTGGGCGTCATAATGACAATATCGGCGGGTGTTAACGATGGGTCTTGTTCAAGTGCAGCCAATATTTGATCGTGCATTATTTCAGCTTCGCGCATTAACGAATGGCAGCTGTGAATGCTGATTGAGTCGGTTGTAATATCTTCCGGTTTTTCTGTACTTCTCTGTTCCAATGCCAACACATCACGCTGAATAGAAGCTAAAAGCGACTCTGATTGCGGCGTAATAAAAACAGCTTCCTCTTCGACATTATCAAGGCTCAGCAGTAAATCAAAGAAGTCCCTGCCCTGACGCCCCATCGAAGCCAAAAGAGGATTACCTGCTTCAAGATATTCACTGACTTCCTGTGGCGCTTTAAGAATGTTTTTAACATCAGTAATATCACTCCAGAATACCTCGCAAGGGTTCACCGCGTAGATATGGATATCCATTTTAGCCGCTAGACTGCCCAGCAATTCTAAATATCCCGGAGACAATTCTGATACACCAAAAAAACTCACACGTTGAGGTAGCTCACGCTGCGGTGCAGACAAACTCCGCATGAATTTTTTGCGCAAGTTCACCCAATGCATTCCCTCGGTTAGGGTAACGAGTTTTTTCCAGAGCCTTGCCTGCCAATGATCCGCATCGTGACCACTTTCCCAATCCAAAATCCAGCCAGGTCGATAAAATAAGTAGCGGTCAAAGACTGTTTCAATCTGACAAGCAAGCTCATAGTAGCGTTGCTGATCAGCCTGATTCAAATACGCAGCCAACTCCGAAAACTCCGCAGCATCTTCTTCCAACACAGAGAGAATTAACCAACGCAGATTTCCAGGTGCAAATGGCGCAGTTTCAGGTAACGTCCCGATTACTGACCGCAACATTGTCCAGCTAAATTCTGCGGGAAACCCAAACTCAAGATTGGCCGAGATACCAAGTTGGTCTGCCAATTTCAGCGACAACCATCGCTCAATCGCATAATTAGGCACAACCACCAGCTCAGAAGCCAGCGGGTTCGCTACCGCACTGCGATACAGATCAGAGAATTGTTCAGCCAGCGTTTCCAGCTGATTACTTTGATGGACAAATAGCATCCAAGCATTTTATGTAGTGAGTGATTGACTGTCTATGTTTGACTGCCATAGCTTTAATA
>CAZUAW010000080.1:0-8497 GCA_964618535.1 uncultured Thiotrichales bacterium | reverse complement strand
GTGGAATCAATAGATAAGCGAGAACTCGTGTAATTCATGAAATATTCGGGCTAAAGGATCTAACGGGTGTTTACCATGACAATTATCAACTGAATCGGTGCTGAATCGGCCTGTCAGTCGTAGATACTCTACAATTCGAGAGATCAATCGCACTTTTATCTAAACAACTCGCGTATTCTGGTAAGGTTTTCACAGTTGGATTGATGCTGGGTTTCCTTATACAAATGCAGCAAGTACGCTCGGTTAATGCCTATGTATCAAAAGACTTTCAAGAAACTATTTATCCGTAACAGGCTAGCACTACGCTTGTCCGCAGTATTGTTGTGTCTGGTTATCCAGAGCCCAGTGTTTGCAGATGCCTATCTGGATGCATTAAATAGTGCTGCGGATGGTTTGGAACTGGATTCAAAGTCCGCTGGTGATACGCCAGCATCGAGTGATATTGAAAGTTCGCCAGCTGTGCCTGAAAACATGCCCAAAGGTCTCTCTAAGGATGGATTTGAAGTATTTTTGCAAAAACGCTTTTTCGGTAGCTTTGCGTTTTATGAAAAGTTAGACAATGACGCTAAGGAAAAAGTATTTAGTGCCTATGGAGGCAAGCCGAATATTGACTTTGTGAGAGATCAAATTAAACGTCAGTATTTGAGAAAGTAAGTAGTAATACTTAAAAGTTAGTGATTACTTCAGTGAGTAGTTACAGAATCAGTAATTGCTTGGACTTCGAGTAATTACAAAGAATTTAATGCCTGGGATGGTGAATAAGATGGGAAAAATGAAAGTCATTCGTACGAGTGTTTTATTGGCAACGCTAGTGAGCAGTAGCATGGTAGCCGCGCTTGAAGTCAAGCTGGACAGTGTGCGTAATTCAGTCGAGACCATTCACAGTGGACAAGTTGTTGAAGTAAAACGTGTTCAAGATCAGAAATACACAATCAAAGGTGGGTTTTCAAAAACATCGAGAAAATGCCCACCTTTCTGTATTCAGCCAACTCAGGTTGATGATGACGTCAGAACTGTTTCAGAAATGGATATTTTTGATTTCATGGAAAAACAAATTGTTTCCGGTAAGGGCGTGTTGGTCGATGCACGGGTTCCGAGCTGGCATAAAAAGGGCACCATTCCGGGTTCTGTGAATATCCCGTTTACCGTTTTTGAAGCATCCCCTCATGAGCCACAGTTAGTCGATGGTTTATACAAACTGGGCGTTCGTCGCCGTGGCGAAGTTAATCCTTTGGTTAGGGGGATGGAAAAATTCGGTCTACTCAATGGTGATATGAAAACCGATGATTGGGATTTCTCTCATGCTAAGGAAATCATTCTCTGGTGCAACGGCCCCTGGTGCGGTCAAACACCACGCGCAATTCGCGCCTTAATGAAGCTCGGCTACCCTAAAGAACGCTTAAATTACTATCGTGGTGGCATGCAAATGTGGCAAATATTGGGCTTAACTACGGTTGAGCCGTAGAACTTACCGGTAAATATTCTCGTTAATGGCGTAGCAAACGGGTAACCGGTCGCATTTTTCTCGTGAACGGGTTGGCAAATTACAGCGCTATCTGGTACATCAACCAAAGAACTAGACCTACTTAACAGATTGATCGACTCCGCTGAACCAAAATAGCTTCATCAGTTAACCAAACAGGAGTTCACCATGATCGATAAATTAATGGGTTTAGGCTTAATCTTCCTTTCAGTTGCGATGATTCAGATCTAGATCTGAGCAACGACTGTATTAAACAGACATAAAAAAAGCGGGCATTCCCCGCTTTTTTTATGTCTGTGGTCATTACGCGAAGCTAACCTTAGAAAGGGCGCCCGAGGTAGCCTCTCTAGATTTAACGTTTTGCAGACGCAACGTAGTCGCGTTGTTTTTCACCGATATACAATTGTCTTGGACGTCCGATACGAGATTCGGGGTCTTCCCACATTTCATTCCAGTGAGACATCCAGCCGACGGTACGTGCCAGCGCAAATATCACCGTAAACATGGGTAGAGGAATTCCCATTGCGCTGAGAATAATGCCGGAGTAGTAATCCACGTTGGGATAAAGGTTACGCTCAATAAAGAAATCATCTTTGGCGACAATTTCTTCAAGCCTCAATGCGGTTTCAAATAATGGCGTATTGCGCGAGTCAATTTTATCAAGCAGCTCATGGCAGGTCTTTTTCATGATGGCGGCGCGAGGATCGTAGCTTTTATAAATGCGATGACCAAAGCCCATTAGCCGAAACCGATCTTTTTTATCTTTGGCACGATTGACATAGCCTTGCAAGTTTCCAGATTCAGTAATTTCATGCAGCATGCGGATTGCAGCTTCGTTTGCTCCACCGTGAGCGGGGCCCCATAGCGAGGCAATACCTGCGGAAGCTGCGGCATAGGGGTTTGCTTCGGAGCTGCCGGTTAAACGTACCGTTGAGGTTGAGGCATTCTGCTCATGATCCGCGTGCAGCATCAAAATCAGATCCAGCGCTTTGGTGAATAATGGATCGACTTCGTAATCTTCAGATGGCACTTTGAACATCATGCGCAGAAAATTTTCGGTATAACCGAGCTTATTGCGTGGATAGATAAACCGGATGCCGGTGGAATGCTTGTAGCTCCAGGCGGCGATGGTGGGCATTTTTGCAATCAACCGGTGCGCTGCCAGCAGACGTTGCTCGCGGTTGTGTACCGAAGCAGCATCTGGATAAAACGCGGACAAAGCACCGACCACGCCCACCATGGTTGCCATCGGATGAGCATCATGGCGAAAGCCGCCAAAGAATCCCCGCATCGCTTCGTGCAACATGGAATGTTCGTTAATGCTGCTTTCAAAATCTGAAAACTCGGTTTCAGTGGGTAGTTCGCCATTGAGTAATAAATAACAGACTTCCAGATAGCTGCTGTGCTCGGCAAGTTGCTCGATAGGGTAGCCGCGATAGCGTAAAATCCCTTTTCCGCCGTCGATATAGGTGATTGCGCTGCTACAACTGGCGGTGGACATATAGCCTGGGTCATAGGTGTAATAACCGAGCTCTTTTTCCAGATTTCGAACATCAATTGAGGGATGTCCATAGGTGCCAAAATGCACCGGAAGCTCGATAGATTTACCAGTTTCATTGTCTGTGAGCGTGACGGTTCTTTGTTTTTCTGCCACTTGAAAACCCTCTTGAATTTGCGATTTATTTAATCGGTGAATGGTAGCACAGTGAATGTGTTGTAATGCCAGCCAATGCTGCCTTTAATTACTACATAAAATGCCAGGACATTGTTACCTAATCAGCCATTTTAATGACTTTTATGCTCGATAAGTCTCTACTGCGAAGAAATTTTGTTGTCCTGGCGGGTTCGCAAGCTTGGGCGTATCCGCTTGCTGAAAATATAGCGCCTGATGATGCGGTTTTTATCAGCAGTGATCAGCGCGCAGAACCTTCCTGGCTTACAGCGGCACAAGGTCGAAAATTGCTGGGTTCAACCGTCAGCGGTGTGGTGATGGATACGCAAGCTGGATTTGATCCCGATCTTTTTGCGTTGGTTGCAGGTTCAATCGAGGGAGGGGGCGTATTGGTTCTGCTGGTGCCAGAGCTTAAAGATTGGCCTAAGCAGCCGCATTCCCCAGCAGCACAACGATTTTTAACACGTCTGGTCAGCAAGATTAAATCTCATGCAGGTGTTGTGCTAATCAATGAAATGGATGGCTCGCCAATCCCTGAATTGCTGTCGGTAGCTGAAGAGCATCAACCTCAGTCACCAATTACCCACCCCACCTGTGCAACGATTGACCAACAGTTGGCAGTCGAGAAGATTCTCAATGTGGTTAAGGGGCATCGTCGTCGCCCATTGGTACTCACTTCGGATCGTGGTAGAGGTAAGTCGAGCGCGTTGGGAATTGCCGCTGCTGAGTTACTGCGTCAGGGGGTACAAAGAATCGTTGTCACCGCGCCACGATTGGCAGCCGCCAGCGCATTATTTGAGATGCTTGCCCAGCAGTTTCCAGATGCAACACATAATAAAGGCAGATGCCAAATTGATTCGGCAGAAGTTGTTTTTTTCTCTCCAGATTATTTATCGCTACAAAAAGAATCCGCTGATTTATTGATCGTCGATGAAGCAGCAGCAATTCCCGCATCACTACTGCTGAAATTGCTCAAGCGATATTCGAGAATCGTATTCGTCACCACCGTTCATGGCTACGAAGGTCATGGGCGCGGGTTCGCCGTGCGTTTTTGTCAAATTCTTAATCAGCAAACACCTGGCTGGCAGCAGTTGGAAATGGAAACACCCATCCGTTGGGCCAAAAATGATCCCCTGGAAGCTTTTGTGTTTGATGCGTTGTTATTGAAAACGCATCCAACTGATAGTCAACAGCTTGCAGGTTTAGAGGTAGCAGATTGTGAAATGGTCCGTCTGAATCGTAATCAATTGGCAGCAAATGAAAAAATGCTGACTGAGTTATTTGGTTTATTGGTAATCGCGCATTATCAGACTAGCGCGAGCGATTTACGTCAGTTACTCGATGATTCTGATATTACGGTTTACGCAGCAATTACCAAGGAAAATCATATCGCAGCGACCGCGCTGGTCTTAGATGAAGGTAATCTGGATACCGAACTGGAAGACCAAATTCGGCAAGGATCACGCCGCTTAAAAGGACATCTTTGCGCACAGACATTAGCCGCACATCTGGGTTTGAGCGATGTGGCAGAATTGAGCAGCCGGAGGATAATGCGCATTGCAGTCCATCCTGATTTGCAATTACGCGGGCTGGGCGCAGCGCTGCTAGAAAAAATTACAGCTGATGCACAAGCGGAAGGTATGGATTATTTGGCAAGCAGTTTTGGCATTACTACAGGGTTACTGAATTTTTGGCGGAAAACGGGGTTCTCGGTCGTCAAGATCGGAACCCAGCGTAATGCTGCCAGCGCAAATTATTCAGGATTGCTCGTCTCTGCACTCAGTCTGGCAGGACAGCGAATGCTTGAACAAGCTCGCAGCCGTTTTGTACAAATCTTTCCGCAACTGTTGCAGGAGGATTTGGCCAGTCTTGATGCAGAAACCTGTATTGCTTTGGCTAAGGGATTACCAGGTATTCCCCTCACCGCTGAGGATCGCCAGGCATTAGCTGAATTTGCCAATACCGCTCGATCTTATGTTGCAACATTGCCAGAATTAATGCGGCTTTCTCACCTCGCACTAAATAGCGGAGATGAGAAAAATCTGACGCATGGTTTATTGATCATGAAGCTGTTGCAAAAACGAAGCTGGAGTGAAATTGCAGAACAACGGCAACTTACTGGTAAATCTCAAGCGGTTGAACAACTGCGCGAAGCAGTAAATAAAAGCTTAAAGAGATTTTAAAAAAGCCACCAGTGCATTTCGATCAGCCTTTTCCATTGTACGAAACCGCTCTTTTGCCACCTCTGCTTCTCCACCATGCCACAGGATTGCTTCTTCCAGCGTATTGGCACGACTGTCATGTAGAAATCCCGCTAAGGCATTGACTGTTTTAGTCAAGCCAATACCCCAAAGTGGACGCGTTTTCCATTCACTTCCTGTCGCTGAAAAGTCAGTGCGACCATCGGCTAAACCTTCGCCCATGTCATGCAGCAGCATATCTGTGAATGGGGATATCAGCTGGTTTTCAACTTCCGGAATTTCCACCGCAACTGAACCGTCTGGCCCAGGAATTCCAGGATGAGTCCCAGTGGTAAAAACGGGTGTATGACAGAGGGTGCAACCGGCGGTATTAAATAATTCCGCGCCTTTTCGAGCATCAGCATTATCAACATTACGCCGCGCCGGAACTGCCAAGGTGTTGGTGTAAAACATAATATCTTGCACCACATCCTCACCGACCTCAGTACCATTTTGTCCATTATCATCCGGGTTAGTGGATAAATACGCATCGTGTAATGAAGTACCCGGGATACTTTCTTCTGGAAAAAAATAATTGGTTATTCCCATGTCACCGCGATATGCACCTGCGCCTTGAATTGCCACGGTGGGTGAATTGGCTTTCCAGCCAAAACGCCCCAGTGATTTCGGTTCTGGGTCACTCAATATATTTCTTTTCACAGGATCGCAGACAAAGTTTGCTCTACCAGAAATTCCGTCACCATCACTATCATTTGGATCAGCCAAAGCGAGAATATCTTTTTCACTGATCGCTTCGAGTAATCCCAGACCAAACACAGGGAGTCCCATCCGAGGACTGGTTTTTATATCTGCTTGCAACAGTCTGCTAACAGAAGAGTTTCCGGGAGCTTCACCGATACTGTCATAAGGATTGCGAATTTCAAAAACGGGTTTGCGTAATGTTATTTTGTCACCATCGTCGTAAGTGACTTCTGATTCATTGAATTTCACAAAGACATCTGCTTGCCCCGAAAAAGGAGAGTCAGGACGCGCACCTAATACACCACGATGAAAAAGCTGAGTTGAAAATCCTGGAACTGCAATCGGTTCACAGTAGCAATTACCCGCATCTGGAACACAGCTTTCATCTGGCTCTATGCTGATACGTAAAAAGATAGCTTCATTTGCACCTAGTTTTGTCCATTCACCAGGGGCTGAAGTTAACGCCTGAATACTGTAATTCCCGCGACCATCCCGATTATGGCATTCGATACAGGCGTTATTATTTTGTACCGGCCCAAGGCCATCTATGGTTGGGAATTGCTGACTGATCGCCCGCGTAAACTGGCGTTCAAATTCGCCATCACCTCGAATATGCTGATCAAGTGCTGAATCAGTAAGATTGGTTGCCGGTACATCAAAGCTAATTCTATTAATTAATTCACTGAATTCGGTGGTTTCGCCACCGGAGTTAACTGCATCAATGTAGTCGCTTACCTGAACCCCAGTCGGGGTATCGCTACTGTTATTACTACCACAGCCTGAACAAGTGAGCGTTATGCCGCTTAATAATATGGCGTTAATTAGAATAATTTTACTGCTTAAAATTTTCATAAATGAACCTCAAGAGCTTCTGGTGCTGATGCTTCTTTAATAACTGTTTGGATTAAAGGTAGTAATACAGACCTCATAAACAAACTCGGCTAAAATAGCCGAATTTGTTTGGCAGGTATTATTTGTCTAATAATTAATTTAGTTAGAAAAACCTGTTGTACCGACTAACGGTAAAACGTCGTTTTCTAGCGTCGCCTGTAGCGTATTTACCGCATTAATGGCTGTTTGAATGAGTGCACGTCCTGCTGCGTCAGAAATTTGATTACGGAAAGGCTCAGCAGTGCCTGTAATCTCGGTTGTTGTTGCATCGCCATCGCCTTTTATCAATGCAATAGATTTTTGTGCGGCGATGATTTCATTTAGCAGGCGTATCGCCAATGTGGCATTGCTGCCATTAACAAAAGCGAAAACACCATTATCCGTATCTGAAACGCTGGTGCCGTCTGATCCTTGTACGCCAGTGTAAACATTCATAATGCTTTGGATGTTATTAAAGAAGTCGGTGAGTGAATTAAAGCTAAACTGTGATTCAACCTAGGAGACATCCGCTGCACCTATGTTGGCGCCAAATGGCTCG
This sequence comes from uncultured Thiotrichales bacterium, assembly GCA_964618535.1. Lineage (GTDB taxonomy): Bacteria > Pseudomonadota > Gammaproteobacteria > UWMA-0217 > UWMA-0217 > HyVt-560. The sequence continues at coordinate 971 of CAZUAW010000080.1, read as the reverse complement.
GCAATTTTCGCATTACCGACTTCATCGGCAATCCCCGTCATTGCATTGATTAACTCCTCTAGAACAGCGCCTTGCGAAGCAAATGCCTGACCTGCCCCCTGGGATTTTAAAATATTAGAAAAACTATCCCCACCATTAAAGCTGGTTGTCCATGATGTGGCTAATAAATTAGTTTGAACTTTAAAAGCTTGTGCTAGGGCGATAAGATAACTGCTTTCATCATCAGTTAATTCAGAAGCTGATTTTTGATTATCTGTAGCACCATCGCCGAATAATAAATATTCCATAGCGTGAAAACCACGCACCTCATCACCAGCAGGTTCAACGGCAGCCTGATTTGGGTTTGTTGCTAGAAAGGTGGTTAAGTCAGAAATATTCAGCGGCCAGCTATCGATAGCTGGATCAACCCCTAATGAGTCGACTGGACCAAACAAATGTCCTTCGCTGGCTTCCCAGGGTATACGCGTTGCTATCCACGCTTGTTGCGCCGCATCCATTTCTGTATCAGTGGCAGTATCTGCATCCAATGCTTCAACACTGGCTAGAAATGCTTGTGCAGCCTCGTCCAGATCAAAGTAAGTTTTCGTAATAATGTTATCGGCTATATTGTCAATCAGTGCCCTAGCATCAAAAGTGCCACCAGTGGTGGCGTTAACCGCTGGTGCTGGGTTATCACTATCGCTGCACGCGGTGATTAATAGCGAACTTGCTACCATGATTGAAGTGACTAAAATTGTACTGGTCTTTTTCATTAGATATATCTCCTAAATTACAAGTTATAATTAATCGAAATAATCTCTTTGTGAGATTTAATTAATTTGTGATGATTAAAATTCAAAGCCAACACCGAGGCCAAAGAAGTCTTGCTCGTTCGCGACTAAACCGTCATTTTCCCGGTGTGAGAATTCAGCTTTAAATATTAATCGTTTCATATGTAATGGCAGTCCATGTATAATTAGAACATGGGAATA
>CAZUAW010000079.1:0-8591 GCA_964618535.1 uncultured Thiotrichales bacterium | reverse complement strand
AATAATTCTAGAAAATTAACCTATAAAATCTCCCGCGCTACTTAAATAACGCCTCAGTTGCTGCGACATTTTTGTTGGGCTGAGTCCAGCAGTCAGCACTTGAGAGGTTCCTATCAGTCATAGTTTATTTGATAAAGTGTGTGCGCAGAGAATGGCGCAGGCATTCTGGCGACGGCATTAAGTGTCATCTTGGGGTTCTCGTTAAGCACAGAATTCGGCCGTAGTATTGCAAATTCTGGTTTAACTTTTCCAGCTATGGCATTTTTAATCGTTTGAGCATAATTTGAGCGGCTAAAAACAACAGGATGATCTTTCAGTGCATAGCTGATTAGGCACATGTTATCCCCTACGTCAGTTTCTATAAATCCGATTGCTTCTCGATCACTGTAATGATTTACCAGTTTTTCTATTGCAAATACTTGATTCGCTTCCCTAGAAGCATTACTTCTGGTTTTTTGAGCGGCCACTAAATCGGCTGTTGTAAATACCAGAAGGATAGATAGAAAGAATAATCCTTTGGTGAGGTTGTTTCTTTGCAAGAGGGTTGTGCGTACGGAAATAGTTGTTAAAGCAAAAGCAAGAGGAGGAAGAATAATCAAATATCTAGGAAGGTTTTCGATAAGAACTAAAGTGGCTAAATGCACAAGTACAAGGGCTAACAAAAGAAACCCCAATCGCTGTGTGCGGTGGTCTGTTGATTTCCAGAATGACAAATAGAGTGCAATACCAACCAATACATTGGTAGGTAGATAGAAGCTTAGAGAGATACTTCCATCATGGCTTACCGAGTTGGTTAAACTGAATTGGTTATAGATATTAGCCGAGATTTTTGTCCACCAAAGGGAGAAATCCAGGCGTGTGTCTTCCGTATTAAAATAGCAAAACATGTTGTCGGTAACGCCCGGCGTCATTCTCGCTATCATTTCAGTAAAAGAGCACTGTACATTATGCGGTAATAAAACCCCTCTGGCCCAGTAAATGCAAAATACAAACGCGAGCATGGTGGCTGAGATGAAGATACTTTTCCAATTTAATTTTCGTGTATCTAACAAATATATAAAAGGGAAGAGTAATCCAAGAATGATAAGGCTTTCCCGTGTGAAAATCATAAACCCAATCGTTAGCAAAGACAGAATCCAGCTAAGGTTAGTCATTCGATCATTCCGAACAGCTAGCCAACCGAGAAAAACGACAGCGGGCACCAGTAAAGCTTCAGACATGGCGTTAACAGTCAGCCAGTAATTCATGGGGAATAAAAGAAAAATACCCGCAGTACTCGCCGCTATTCTGTCATTGATTTTAAATTTCTGAAGTATTAAAAAAATCAGATATGAGGCGATCAAAAAAGAGAAAGCGTTTAAAACAATCGCACCTGCAAATGGCCCAAATAGTTTTGCTGGAAGACTGGCTAGATAGACGTAGGGTGTATTGTGTATAAAAGGCTGGCTGCCAGAAAATTCATTATCAAGCACTGATGGCGGGTAGAGATTGTTAGAAACAGCTGGCTTTCCAGTGGCGACTGTTTCGATATCAGCGATATACCAGTACTGGTCAGTTCCGCGGACGCCCATACTCGCGCCGTAAAAAACCAGTAACGCGTAGAGAATGGTAAAAAGAACAAGTATGCGGCGATAAGTTGTTACGCGATTGAGCGCAGAATTCTCAGCCTCAGTTTGAGGATGAAATAAATTATTTATAATATGAGAAACGTAACTCATGCGCTGGTATTTCTAAACGACTAACCTTGCATTATATCAATTAAATTTCACTAAAGTTTAATTCTGAATAGCGTTTTGTGCGGTGTTGATGTTAACCAATCGTATCGTTTGTGCATAGCCAGTCAGGGGTACCTCACAAGAGGTACCCCTTTTTTTAGCTAAGCAAACTGCGATTCTCTGGCAGGTATTGCTTCTTCAAGTTTTAGTTTAGCGCGATAACTGCGGTAAGCTTCATTGAGCATTTCAATATCTGACTCTGTTGGTTCCCAACCCAGTTCGTTTTTAGCTTTGCTAACATCGAGAACACAGGTTTCATCAGCGATTAAATATTGCTCTGGATCCATGATTGGGAATCCGGCGCGATCAAAAAGGTCTAATGTGAATTTTACAGCGGGTGCGTAAGTTGGGAGTAAAAAGGAGCGGCTATCAGCTACTTTTATTAATTCGCCCAAAAGTTCTCTTACTGTCGGTGGGTTAACTGAACCAACGTGGTAAGCCTCATTAGGAACGCCTTTCTCCCAGGCTTTAATGCAAGAGTCAGCACAATCACCGACCGAGACAAACTGGTAAAAGTTTTTGCCATTGCCAATCATCGGCACGGGTAGATTCTTGTCAATTAACTTGAACAGGCTTTCCAGAATGCCTAACCGACCTTCACCGATAATCAGGCGAGGGCGGAAAATAGTGATATTAAAACCACGGGCACGATAGTCTTCGCAAAGAAATTCAGATTTATATTTTGCTTCGCCATAAGGTCCGACTGGCTCGCGAGGGTGATCTTCAAATCGTGGGTGATGAACGGTGTGCCCATAAACCATATCAGTCGTGTAATAGATGATCTTTCTACACTCTGTTTTGGTTTCAAGATGCTCAAGCATCACTTTTGTTCCATCGTACAGGTGAGACCAGAAAAACTCGGTACGCTCTTTTCTGGGCAAAATAGGCATCAGCAATTTGGCTGCAAAATGATAGATAACATCATCTTTTTCAATATTGATTAAATCCCAGCCTTTTTTGCTGCGAACATCAAGATGGATGAATTCAGCCTCGGGATAAATTGGGCTATCTTCTGTTTTTTGCATATCAAGAATTAGAACTTTTTCGCCTCTTGCCATCAGCCGTTTGGCCAGTTCTGTGCCTAGAAAACCATTTCCACCAGTAATTATATGTTTCATCTTTGTTTCAACCGTTTTTAAATGTGATTATTAAATGTTTAAATGTTCGTTATGTTGCAACGTTTAAGTTAGAACGTCACTGTCAATTTACTTAACTTTTAGCGACCAGAGCCACGCCAGATACAATCAAGAGCACTCCCATTATTTTAAAAGCATTGATTGGTTCACCCAGAGCGTAGTGCCCATAGACGGTGATCAGTACAAAAGACAACCCTAAGAAAGGGTAGGCAAAGCTGATATCCACTCGGGATAGCACTACCAAATGCGTTCCCATGCTGATGACCATCAATATCATGCCAAATATGACGTAGGGATTAAAAATGATCGTTGGGATGGCCTTTAAGACCCCATCGGCAGAAATTGCGAACTGTTCAATGGAGGTCATACCTTTTTTCAAAAGTACCTGAGAACCAAAGTTGGTTAATACTGTGAACAATATTAAGGGTATAAACTTAATCAACTGTTACTCCAAATAATCATTGCGCCCATCAGCGATAGGTAATTTTCATTATAGCGCGTACCGAAAATCAATACATTGGGTATATAAGCCTAATCTAGCGCTGTCTACTGCCAAGTACTTAGACACAGAATGTAGGAGGATATTTCCCCTCGGCAATTAAACGTCAGCGGATGCAGTAGCCCGTCAGGAGGTAGAAGATACCTTAGTTCAAGTATCCTCTACGTGATCAAGCTCAAGTTTCTTATACTCTCCGTTACCGGTGTACAAAGAGGTGAGTTGTGTCAAAAAAAATCTATCATCAAGCTGTTGCTCTAATGAATTCGGTGTATCTGAAAAATTCGTGGTGATTCACATTAAATCGAGGCAAGCCCTGCTACATTGCGCTTTTATCTCAGTATTACCTCTCTAATGTCTAAAAGCTTACAAAATGGCGTGGCAGCTGTTGAAGGTAGCGTACTAACCGGCTGGCGCTATCGGGCGGTTATCATCACATTATTACTGGGTGCTGCCGGTTATCTGGCTTTGTCTGCCTGGGTGGGGTGGGAAGGCATGGCTAAGGCGCTACGCCAGTTTGGTTTGGTTGGTCTGGGCTTTGCGTTGAGCCTCACTGTACTTAGCCTGACTATGCGATTGTTTCGTTGGCAGCTGTATTTGGGGCGGCTCAGTATTCGCCTGCCTTTTATGGCTAGCACGAGAATCTATATTGGTGGTTTGGCACTGACGGCGACACCTGGGAAAGCTGGGGAAGCCATACGTGGGATTTTTCTGAAACGATGGGGTGTTGATCATCTTCGCAGCTTGTCGATTTTCTTTGCAGATCGGTTTACTGATTTAATTGCGGTAATGCTACTGGCGGCAGGCGGTGTCTGGTCAAAACCAGAAGCGTGGCCGGCAGCAGCAGCCCTGTTAGCGTTCATTGGAATCATCTTGCTGGTGATTCAAACTCCATCACTCTATGCCGCTTTGATGCAGCGCCTGAGTGCCTTGATTCACTGGCAGCGAGCGAAAAACCTGTTCCAGTATTCGGCTCAGGTATTAACACATTGCAATACGCTGTTTAGCCCACGGGTGTTTCTTTCGGGGTTATTGTTAGCGGTGTTTGCCTGGGGGCTTGAGGCTGTAAATTTTTACTGGATTAATAGTCTGCTGCATATAGAGATTCTATTTTCAACAGCAGTGTTTATCTATGCTTTTGCCAAGCTGGTTGGGGCGATTAGTATGATCCCCGGAGGGTTTGGCAGCACCGAAGCCACCTTAGTGGCATTGCTGGTGTTTAACGGTGCAGATGAAACCTCTGCTGTCGCCTGTGCGCTCATTTTGCGATTGACTACCTTTTGGTTTGTGGTTTCCTTAGGTATGCTCGCACTACCTAAAAAATAAATTCAATAATCAATTCAAAACGCTACTGGGAGGTAGTGCCATGAAAAAGGAAATTTTCGGGCTGTTCTTGATGGCGCCAATGATCGCGATTGCCGCAGACGCGCCACCCCCGCCGTGGGAAGGCGCTGCTGAAGCAGGGCTGAATATTGCTACGGGCAATACAGAAACAGAAGATCTAAACGCTAAAATGGGGATTACCCATAATCAAGGTCGTTGGCATCATCACGTAGGTCTGGATGCAGTCAACAGCGCGACTAACGACACCACAACGGCTGCGCGGTATTCGGCTGCGTATAAAGTGGGATACGACATTACCGATCGCTACTACGCACTGGGTTCAGCGCGCTATGACAAAGATCGATTCAGCGGTTTCGATCACCAGTCTTCGATATCTGCTGGTATTGGTTGGCATGCATTTCTGCCCGAGCCAACTAAACTTGATCTCGAAATTGGCGCGGGTGTTCGTGAAAGTGAATTGACGACTGGCGAGGCAGAAACAGAGGCAATTGCTCGATTTAGTTTAGGGTTTTCTCATCAGTTCAGCGACACAGCCCGTTTTTTCCAGGATCTATTAATTGAAGGTGGTAGTTCCAACGTATTTATTCAGTCAGGAACAGGAATTGAAGTGAAGATGATTGACAAACTGGCGTTAAAACTGGGGTATACGGTGCGAAACAACAGCGATCCATCGTCAGGCAAAAAAGATACTGACACGCTGACATCAGTGAATTTGGTGTATAGCTTGTTTTAGTCGGAGTCCGCAACCCAGTGCGCAATCCGTGTGGCGATAAAGCCCGCCAGAATCACGGCCAAACCGTAAACCATGATAGATAGTGGGGATGCATCGTATCCCCAGTGATGCCGCAATAGCTTGAAAATCGAGATCGTAAGTGGCGCAAAGGCGAGCAGGAATGACGATAGCCACAACAATGCTTTTCCCAGTGCGGACATCTGGTCAGGTTGCAGACGCCCGGTAAACCTGAGGAAAATCAGCGTTACGGCGCAACCCAGCACCAAAATAATCAAGAATAAATTTTTCATCGAATCAATACTACAGCTGTTTAATTGCTGGATGTTGTGCGATTAGTTTTAGGCTTTGTTGCAACAAGGTTTTGCCTGGCTCAGTCACATGCCAGGTCGATGCGCCTGAAGGATGGGGCACGGGAATTAGATCCAATCTCCGATCCGCAACGCTCAGCTGATGCTCAACGCCAATCACTTCTTTAAGCGTTTTAAATGTCAAAAATTGGCTGATCGCAAGCTTGCCTACGGGAATGATCAGTTGCGGCTGTAGCAAGTTGATTTCTGCATTCAACCATTGTGCGCAAGTTTCAATTTCTAACCGGCTGGGAACTCTGTCCCCACCGCGTGGTTTCTTACCCGGAAAGCAGCGGCAAACCGCGCTCATATACACTTGATTGCGAAACTTTGATTCTTCCAGGTTAATCGAACTTAACCACCTGAACAGCGTCTTTCCGGCCGTCCAAGCAAAAGGCTTTAGTAAAACTATTTCCCTATCCCCAGGCGCCTGTCCGATGAGCATCACGTTAGATTTTACTGCCGTGCCATGTACCGGTGGCCCAAGCATCTCGGGGCATTGAGTACACTGCCGCAAGGATTGTTGATGTGCTTGCAGCGGTTGGAGTTGCGCCTGATGATCTTGCTGAGTCAAGCGAGCTACTGCAAATCCAGCTTTGCCAACTCATCAATGATCGAAGTCAGCAGCGATTGTCCCAGTGCGCCCATGCCTCTGGAGAGCTTTTCCATATCGCGTTCTCCATCGACCAGGCGTTTCATAGAGCCACCGAGTTGAGCCATATCACCGCCGCCAGCAACCATTTGCTCCGTCATACCAGCCAACATTTGCAATGCATCCGTCTGACCGGATCGAGCACCATGAATCAATACGGCAAGCCCCGGCGCCGCCATCGTGCCATCGGGCTTAGCGTTTGGATCAGGCAGGCTGGCAGGATCTTGTAAACCACGCAAAATAGCACTGGCGATAATGCCATCTTCTTCATCCAAAGATGCCACCAGCTCGCTGCTGCGGTTTCCAGATATGATTTGACGGATAGCCTGTACCAAAGCTATCCAGCCATTTTCTGCAGAGACTTTTAAGCCATTCTCAAGCTCTGGAGAGACACTACCCGATTGCGCAGCCTGCACAACGCCGACAATTAAAGTCGCGTGAGTTTGTACGATTTGCTGCACTTTTAATGGAATTTGGCGCATGTTTGATTTTGGTGGTGATTAAAGTTGGCTAATAATCGATGGATTAATAGCACAAGTCCAGACGTCTTTCCAAGTATGAAATACACCTTAAATATCAAGAACCTCATGAATGAGTCATTTGTATCTACTTCTATTCTTGACTTGACCGACCGGTCAGGTGTTCTGGGTAAATAGTTTAATCTTGGAGCTAACAATGAAAACGCAACATCCTAAATTCCTATCAATCCTGCTCGGTTTGATATTTATGATTGCTTCGGGTGCAGGCATCGCAGCGGTAAAGCCACCGGGAGATTTCTTCTTTCAGGAGACATTTGGAGATTTTCAGGATGAACTCGCCACCGCAAAAGAAGAGGGCAAGCACGGCATTTTAGTTTTTTTCGAAATGGACGATTGTCCATTTTGTCACCGCATGAAGAGCAGCATCTTAAATCAGACTGACGTGCAGAATTATTATCGCGAGAATTTCCGCATCTTCAGCCTCGACATAGAAGGGGATGTGACAATGACCGATTTTAAAGGGGATTCCGTATCTCAAAAGGATTTTGCATTTAAGCAGCATCGCGTTCGAGCCACACCCGTTATTGCTTTTTTTGACCTCGAAGGAAAAAAAATCATGAACTATACGGGCGCGACCGGCAGCAAAGAAGAATTTATGTTGTTGGGTAAGTTTGTTGCCGAAGGACATTACAAAAAAACACGCTTTACTCAATACCAACCCGCTGCCTGATTACGATGAGTTGCTTAAGGAAATGCAGCAAAACAATCTCACACTCAGAGCCGCAGCTCTGGAGCGTCAATCAAGAGAGGAAACAAAAAAATCAGCTAAAGCAGAGGGTAGACCAGAGATATTTTTGCAACTGGAAGCTGCCGAGTATCAACGTGATTTCCGCTCCCGCGAGCCTCTTAAAGCGATTTTAGGTTTAGATGTACCGCTATATCGAGGCGCAAGAACCCGCTCCTAAGTTGCCCGTCGCAGCGCAGAAATAGCCCAGTTTGATGCGCAAACCCGCCGCACTCAATACCTGTTAAGACAGGAATTACTGGAACTATGGCAGTCAGTTTCAACGCTCATGCGTCAGCTCGAACAGGCAAAAATACAGAAAGAATTTCGAGACCTTAATCTGGATCGCTCTCGGGCACGCTACGAACTCGAAATGGCAACCAACTTTGGTGATGCCATGACTCAGCAAAGTGCCGCTAGATTATTTAGCGCTAGAACCGAGTATCAGCTCGCACTTGCCAGAGAACAGCTTGCCGAGCTAACGCAAAACCTGGCTTACAGTGCGCTGGCACCAAAGCTGGCACCTAAATTGAAACAGGAAGAACCCCAATGAAACAGCTTTCATTTCTCATCTTATTTTTCATGAGTTTTGCCCTCCATGCCGAGCAAGTCGCTGCAACCGTGAGCTGGGCGCAAATTGCAACACTCTCAACGCCACTGAATGGCATGGTTGCCAGCGTCAAAGTAGATATTGGCGACAAAGTGAAAAAAGGTCAGTTGTTAGCAACTCTAGATGCAAGCCCGTTAAAAGCAGAACTCAAGCGTGCAGAGGCTGTATTGCAGGGCAGATCTAGTACCTATGAGGAAGAGAAAAGAGAGCTAGAACGTGCAGAGGAATTATTTGA
>CAZUAW010000078.1:0-8596 GCA_964618535.1 uncultured Thiotrichales bacterium | reverse complement strand
GGACGCTGCTGCATCCTAATGTGACTTTTTTAGTTGGAGAAAACGGTAGCGGTAAATCTACGTTGCTGGAAGCGTTGGCCATTTCACAAGACTTTAATCCAGAAGGTGGAACGATTAATTTTAATTTTTCCACGCGCTCCTCTCATTCCGCGCTGCATGAGTATTTGCGCGTCGCTAAAAGCAGTAAAAAACCGAGCACTGGGTTTTTCCTCCGTGCGGAAAGTTTTTTTAATGTCGCAACCGAAATTGAGAAACTGGATGAAGAAGGGTCAGGAGCTAAAATTATCCGTTCTTACGGCGATAAGTCGTTACATGAACAATCGCATGGGGAAGCGTTTTTCTCATTAATGAAAAATCGCTTTGGCTCGTACGGGCTGTATCTTTTGGATGAACCGGAAGCGGCGTTATCGCCCAACAGACAAATGTCGATGATCACGCTAATGCATGACTTGGTGATGAAAGGGTCGCAATTTGTTATCGCTACGCACTCGCCGATTCTGCTGGCTTATCCTCACGCAAAGATTTACGAGATTCAGGATGAGGGCTTAACGTCAGTGAGCTACGAAGAAAGCCAGACGTTTCGTGACAGCAAACGGTTTTTAGATAGCTATGAAAAAATGCTGGAAATATTGATTGCGGATTAAGGGCGCCCTTAATTCATATCAACCGGGTCAACATCAATAGACCATCGTACTTGTCGAGCGGCTTTTAGCTTTTGAATTTGCGGGCGAGCTATTTTTAGTAACTGATGTAATGGCTGTCGCGTATCGGCCCGAAGTAATAATTGAAAACGAAATCTGCCGGCGATTTTAGCCATAGGTGAGGAAACTGGCCCGAGTACTTCTAGAGTGTCGGGGCTAAGGGGTTGGCAGATCGAGCGTACCTCACGTAAAAACTGTGTGGCTTTCTCTTTGTCTATTGCGGATGCGTGGATCAGTGCGAGATGTGAGTAGGGCGGCCAGCCGGCTTCTTTTCTTTCTTCGAGCTGCGAGCTGGCGACGGCGCTGTAGGGTTGCTGCAATAATTGTTGTAGCAGAGGGTGTTCTGGTTGATGCGTTTGGATGACGACTTCGCCGGGCATATCACCTCTGCCTGCTCGTCCGCTCACTTGTAGAATCTGCTGTGCTAACCGTTCGGGGGCATGGAAATCGGTACTGAAGAGCCCTTGATCTACGTCGATCATGCCGACCAGTGTGATGTTGGGAAAGTCGTGCCCTTTGGCGAGAAGCTGAGTGCCGATAATGATTTTATACTCGTTTTCAGCGATGGCTTTGAGTGTTTCTGATAGTGAGTCCTTTTTACTCATGCTGTCTCGATCGACTCGTATTACCGGCTCATTGGGAAAGCAGCTTTGAACGACCTGCTCCAGCTTTTGCGTTCCAAGCCCGATGGCGAGCAGATCAGGTTTTTCGCAAGCGGGGCAGGCGGCAGGCGGACGGGATTGATAGCCACAATGATGGCACCGAAGCTCATGGATGCTTGCGTGCCAGACGGTGTGTGAAGAGCAACGCGGACAATCGACGGCTTCGCCACAGTCGTGACAAATGAGTACGGGAGTGTAGCCACGGCGGTTCAGAAACAGCAAAACTTGATTGCCACGCTTGATGTGTTCGCGCATTTTTTCCAGCAGTGTGTGGGACAAACCTTCGGTGAGTTCCTGACGACGTAGATCCACCAAATGCAGACGCGGTGGCTTGGCTCCACCAGCGCGCTGGGTTAGTAGCAGAGATTGGTATTTCCCTTGGGTAACATTTTCAAGCGATTCTAGCGATGGCGTGGCTGATCCAAGTACCACAGGGCAATCTTCTATCTGCGCGCGTAGCAAAGCGATATCGCGCGCGTGGTAGCGGAAGCCTTTTTGCTGTTTGAGCGAGGTGTCGTGTTCTTCATCAACAACGATCAATTGCAGCGATTTGAAGGGTGTGAACACTGCCGACCGAGTGCCGATGATGACGCTCAGGTTACCCACGCTGGCGGCTCGCCAGGCAGAAAGGCGTTCACTGTTATTCAGACCAGAATGCAGCGTTGCAACAATATTACCTAACCGTTGCCGAAAACGTTGTTCCAGCTGTGGTGTGAGGTTGATCTCTGGAACGATGATTAATACTTGCCCTTGCTGCGCAAGAATGGTCTCAATCAACGCCAGATAAACCTCGGTTTTACCGCTGCCAGTGACACCATCCAGCAAAGAGGTGTGATAGCCGCCAAAGGTTTTTTTTAATACTTGAACAGCCGCTGTTTGTTCTTCATTGAGTGTGGGAGCAGTCGTTCTTGTTTGAGACGATAAGGTGTTATGTAGCATTACCGCTTGCCGTTCTGATCTAATCAACTGTTTGGATTTGAGTACTTTTAACAATGCCCCAGGGCTTTTAAATTGCTCTCGTAACATGGCGATGCTTACGCCCTGTTCAGCCGTCTGTATGAATGTAAATAGTGCGCGTTGTTTGGGTGAGGCTTTGAGCGTGGCAATGTTTTCTGCTAACCCGGTAGTCTGGGCAAACCAAATTTCCTGATCGTTGCTGTCGAGCGGTTTACCTTGGCGCAATTTAACGGGCAATGCTGAAAAAATCACCTCACCAAGTGGATGATGGTAGTACCGCGAGATTCTGGATAGCAGTGTGAGTAAAGATGAAGGGAAAACCGGTTCATCATCCAGAATCGCATCGATAACCTTTAATTTTTTAAGATCAAAATCAGTCGTGTCTTTGACCGCAATCACCACACCGGTCAGTAATCGACCAGCAAAGTTTACCCGAACCCGATATCCAGCTTGCACCGCAGTGCTGGATACATCGACTCCTAAGTAGTCAAAAGTATTGCGTACCGGAGAGTCGATGGCGATCGAGAGGATCAAAGTGAGGTCAGTCCTGATGAGAGTTGAAGGGGCTTATTATCGACTTAAAAACGTTAATTGTGGATGATTATTTTATTCGCCATTCATCTGGGAGGAACGCCCACTTATCCACAGAATCTGTGGATAACTCTGTGGATAAGCCCTTCAGTTTTGTGCCGAAACCCACTACTTTCAGGGCTTTCAGTTAGATTGATCAAATTTTAACCAATTCTGTTAATTCGTTTTAAATCAATATCTTATAACTACTTGTTAGAGCTGTTGGTTGTAATGTTGACGTATCTGCCGGAATTTTGACATGGCCACCATACGCCTGTGAATAACTAATTTCTAAAATAGGTTGCTGTCAAGCACTAAATTGTAAATTTTGTGACTCATTTACTAGGGTGATTACCCTATCGAATTTACGCCAACACTGGCTGCTTGCCTGAGTTAGAGAATGTTTTTTAGTTCTGCAAAGGATTTACCATTGCGATCTTGCTCGGAAAGGACGATTTCGTTACTGCCGATATCAGGCCAGTCGATAGCGATTTCTGGGTCATCCCATTTGAGACAAAATTGATCATCTGGAAAATAAAACTCTGAGCACTTATAGGTAAACACTGCAATATCGCTCAGTGTGAAATAGGCGTGACCAAAACCAGGCGGAATCCACAGCTGGTGTTTATTCTCGGCAGAGAGTATCTCGCCCACCCATTGACCAAAGCTCGGGGAGTCTTTGCGCAGATCTACGGCTACATCAAAAACCTCACCCCAGACGACCTTTACCAGCTTGCCTTGAGGGTGCGCATGTTGAAAGTGGATGCCGCGTAGCGCGCCCTTTTTAGACAGGCTTTCGTTGTCCTGCACAAATTTCACGTCCAGATCCAAATCACTGAGCGTGCGTTGATTCCATGTTTCTACAAAATAGCCACGATGATCTTCAAAGACGCGAGGCTGTAGTAATTTGACACCGTCAAGTGCGGTCGATTTAATTTCCATAGATTTTTAATTGATGAGTTGTGCCGCAGTTTAGCGGAAACCGGTTTGATGTAAATGATTACCTGATAGCTTTTTGTTGACGCAGGTTTTTCTCCGCAGGGATTGCCTGCAAGCAGATCTCATGGGCAATCTCGACAGCGCGTGACTCTGGCAGGCTGACGTCATCCCAGTTGAGAATTTGCCCTGGTTCGATGGCTCGATTAATTACCGCATTGTGCAACACGCCAATCGGTACATGCTTGGGGCTGTCATCAAATTTTACGGCTTCTCCGCGCACTTCAAAACCGCCGATGCCACGCTGAATTTTATTACCGGGTTGTAAGCCCGTTTTGGCAATTGCAGCAACACTGATCTCAGGTTTAGCAGAGTTATCGAGTAATACACCACCACCATTTAACACGCGCCGAATGGTTTTAACGATTTCGATGGCGCAGAGATGGTAGTTGCGCACCAATACATAATGCGGCCCATCGCCCATCTTAATATTTCGTAACACACCACGCTCGGCTTCATCGTGGGTTGCGGTGATGAAAACACCCGGTGCCTGACCAGCAAAAACCGCAAAATCCGCAATGGGTCGGCCTATATTCTCAGCAATTACGCCAAGTGCTTTGGCGGCAGATTCAGTGTCTTCGTGGTGCAATAATCCTTCCATACCTTGCTGGGAAATGGTTGCGCCCAGGCCGTTGGCGATAAACGCTTGTTCAATTTGCAGCTTGGTACCGTCGGTAAACGAAGTAGTCTGATCGACGCTGAATCCCTGCTTGTCAGCCCAAAAATTCATATCTTTACGGCTGGGTGTGTGATTGAGATAGCCTTTCATATTACCGTAAACCAGCGGTTTGAAACCCATCTGGATAATGTCTTCGTGTAGCGCTGCAAGACAACCCGGCTGATCGCCTTCCGCCTCAGTGAGCAGGCCTTTACCAACAAAATGAGTGCCGACTGTAACGTGAAATTCGGCGCCCATTGTGACTACTGGTTTACCTGCCGCTAGCGCTTTTTCAACCACGATGGTGGCGTGAATTGGGTCGCCGCTGCATTCCACAATCAAGTCAGAATTGTCCACTAATTGTTCGACAGACTGCGTTAATACATCAGCTGCTGGAAAGTCATTGATCGACTCAATGGGTCGGCGCGTTAGTGCTGCGCAGACGTTTAGATCAGCGTGATGCGCCAGAATTAACCGCGTTAGCCCCTTGGCAATAAAGCCAGTGCCAACAATGCCGATTTGCGTTGAACTAGTCATAAGTTTTTCTCCCTGCACAATTGGCGGCTACAAGCCCGTGCTGCCAATGGTTTTTGCAATTGCTTAATATGTACTCAATAAACGTGTTTGCCTGTAAAGCCTTTGAAGATAGTTAGAAAAATGATGCGAAGATCAAAAAACAAAGACCACTGGCGAATATAATCGAGATCATAATCAATGCGATTCTGCATTTTTTGCAGCACATCTGTTTCACCCCGATAACCATTCACCTGAGCCCAGCCGGTAATCCCTGGCTTGGTCTTATGTCGCAACATATAACCGCGAATGGTGCTGCGAAATAGCTCGTTATGTGCCACTGCGTGTGGGCGTGGCCCAACGATGGACATGGATCCAGAGAGCACGTTAAAAAATTGGGGCAGCTCATCGAGGGAATATTTTCTCAGGATATGTCCCAGCCGCGTAATCCGAACATCCTGTTTAGTTGCCTGGACGAACTCATTCGCCCCATCTTCCGTTACCGTCATACTGCGAAATTTCCATACATTGATGATTTCGCCGTTGAGCCCGTAGCGCTTTTGCTTAAATATTATTGGTCCTCGTGAGGTGAGCTTGACGGCAATTGCAATCAAAGCCATTGGTATTGCAATAAGGATGAGAATTATCAGCGAAAGAACAATGTCTTCGACCCGCTTGACGATTGAACGCAGACCGGAGACTGGGTTCTCAAATATACTCACCGCTGGCAAGCCATTGATATCTACGAGATGCGTAAAGTGGGCTCTAAAGGACGCTGTGTAGAAATCAGGAATCACGTAAACCGCAACGGTAGATCTGGAAGCCAGTTTACGAATGATCTCCTGGGTTTTGTGTTCGGCACGCATCGGCAAGGTGATAAAAATCGTGTCGAATTCACGCTCAGCTGCGGCATCGAGCAAATCCTGAAAGTTACCATCAACAGCAAGACCGGATTCACGCTTATCGATGGATTCTCGCTTACGCTTGTTCAGCAATAACTCCATCTGCTGGACTTTTTGAGATCGATCATCAAACACCCCTACGATGTCATAACCCACCCAAGGGTTATTGTGCAGATTCTCGCTGAGGTATCGACCTAATGGCCCAGCGCCTGCGATTGCAACCTTGCGGACATTAATGCCGTTGCGACGTGACAGGCGAATGATTTTGTTCATGGTGGCGCGTATCAGCGCAAAGATGACCAGCGCCAGACCAAACCAATAGCTGGCAAGATGCCAATCTAACAGTCTTGCAGATTGGTCAAACAGTAGTGCGATCGCCAGCAGCGTCAGACAGGTTACTGTCCAGGTGAGACCGCTGATACTCAGCATCCACAGGCGAGAGAGGCTGTTGTTGTCGATTTTCCAAGTTTGATAAACGTGAAAAAACTCTGAGTAAAATTGCATCAGCAACATTGCTACCAGTGCATAAAATGCGTGAATACGACTCCAGCCATCATCGGTTGTAGCGAGCAAAGTTGCTAGATAAAGCGCCATTCCAATGCCCAAAGAGTCGATGACCCTGGCCATTAGTGCCAGAGGCTGTTGTGGGCTATGAATAGCAGTATTTGAAGATAGTTTTGACATCGAGCTATAGAAAAAGAGTTGTTAGTCTCAGTGAGTTGTTGGTATCAGTGAGTTGCTAAGCGCAACCCTAGTCAGATGAAAAATGCAGCCATCAGTTCCATTAAAACAGAATCAGGCACGCTGTTTATTAATCGTGTTCACAGTGCGGAGCAGTCATTGACCTCGATTTGAAGGGTAATTCACAGAGTTGAGCAAACTTTAGTCTCTACCGACCTAATAAGCGCAACTCATTGAAGATTATAGTGTCTCAACCTCGGGACAACAGTGAAATGCTTAATAATTTTGCTGTAAAAATGTTAACTAACGTAAATCTAAGGTGGGCTGCATGTATGGAACGTTAGGCATATTACTTGCCGTCGGCATCATTTCAATGATTGTGATCTCAACGCTGCAACGTGCAGTGGTGAATAATCCGGTGACCATCACCGCGAGTCCTCGCCTGGCGGTGATGGTGTATGCGCCTGTATTACGCTGGAGCTGCTGGTTTTTAATGTTTGGATTAATGGGGTTGGGAGTGGCAACGCTGGTTCGGTATGGAGAAAATCTCCAAGAAGTCCGATTGTTTTATTCCTTAGTGGTGGTACTACTGGGAGGGAGTATTCTGCTTTTAATAGAGGTCAGGACTAGAAAAGTGATGCTAACGGATGAGGCGATAGCTTCTTTTGGTCGGTTGAGCAAAAAGGCCGTGAAATGGTCAGAAGTCGATTCAATTCAGTTTAATCGTTGGCTGAGAATGATAGTGATCCACACCAACACAGGAAACCGCTTGAGCGTTAATCCATCGCTTTCTGGTATGGAGTTTCTGGAATTTATGGCGAGCGAAAAACTGTCTATTGATCGCTACTCAGCAGCATTCCATGAACTGGCGAAATTTTTACCGGCAAAGACGTAACACCTTTACCGCTTCAATTTGCGAATGTCAGCAATCACACCTTTCATTGATTTATCGAACATGATTTTTTCTTCATCGGTGAGATCGAGTTGGATGATTTTTTGCATACCGTCTGCGCCTAGCACGCAGGGCACGCCCATTGCGACATCCTCATAACCGTATTCGCTTTCCAGAATAGCAACGGTTGGCAAGATACTGTTACGTGCCCGCCCAACGGCATCGACCATCGCCGAAATAGCTGCCGCTGGGGCATCGTAGGCACTGCTGGTTTGGCGTAGCGCGAGCACTTCCGCACCGCCATGCCGGGTGCGCTCAATGATGGCGTCGATCTGCTCTTTTTCCAGTAGTTGATCCACGCAGATGCCAGAAATGGTTGTGTAGCGAATCATCGGTACCATCGAATCGCCATGACCACCGAGCACCATCGCGTTAATTTCTTTGGCGGAGTAGCCAGATTCCATCGCAATAAAAGCCGCCATTCGAGATGAATCCAGCACGCCAGCTTGACCATAAATACGGTGCCGAGACCAGCCGGTGCGTTGCCAGGTTCGATAGGTCAGAACATCGACGGGATTGGAGACCAGAATAATCTGGCAATCTGGCGCATAAAGCATCACGTAATCGAGAATGCTATCGAGAATGGAGACATTGGTTTCTAAAATATCTGAGCGAGACATTCCGGGTTTTCGGGCAATACCCGCGGTGATTATGATGAGGTCAGAATCAGCGATGGATGCGGGATCTGTGCCGCCTGTCACGCGGGTATCAAATTCGAACAGCGGTGCCGTTTGCTGTACATCCAGTGCGGCACCTGCTGCGACACCCTCTTTCACATCGAGCAAAACAATTTCACGGGTGATATCGAGTCTGGCGACAAACTGAGAGGTGGCTTCACCAACGCGCCCTGCGCCAATTATGCTGATTTTTTGCATGGTCGCTCTCCTGTTATTGATTTGTTTGCGTAGTATTTCTACGCATCAATGAGCGTTTTAGACACTCATAGTAAGTTCATAGTAGAGAGAAGGGTTCTAAGCAAGTAACCCGTCCGCCCAGCAAGCTAG
>CAZUAW010000077.1:0-8611 GCA_964618535.1 uncultured Thiotrichales bacterium | reverse complement strand
TGGAATCAATAGACAAGCGAGGGCGCATGTAATTCATGAAATATCCGGGCTAGCAGGCTTATTACTAGGCAAGCGGCTAGAAGCGTAGCGCATCTAAATGACCTCATCTTCTTAAAAAATCGTCATTCCCTCGATCCTTGCCGCCAAGCCAACTGGGGTTGTTAACAAAAGGTCACTCCAGACCGGTACTATCTCACAGAAAATTGTACGAATATGCCTCAGAATAAGTTACCAAAAAAACAAACGGCTTGGTGAAATGCGAGAGAAGGGATGATAGTGGAAGAGTCGAAATACGAGAAAAAATAATGAATTCGACCACAGATTATTTTAGGTACTGGGGCAAGGCAAAACGTAACGAAGAAGACAGCGGTGAGCCGTATCATCTGTTGGCTTACCACTCGCTGGACGTGGCGGCGGTAGCTTACGAACTACTGACTAGAAACGCCTCTTTGCGAAAGAAACTATCTCAACTCACAAAGCTCGATGAAAAAGCTTTGGTTCAATGGCTCGTGTTTTTCATCGCGTTACATGATATCGGAAAATTTTCAGATAGTTTTCAGAGCCTTGCACCTGATGCGCTCAATGCATTACAGAATCGTGTTACCGATAGAACTTCTTCGATCAGACACGATACGTTGGGATTTCACCTATGGAAACAAGTTCTGCGTGATGTTTTTGTTGAGGCAAAAATTTTCACGGTCAAAGAAACTTCAAAACGAACCAGAACATTGCCCCATCCTGTTGATATCTGGATTGGTGCGGTAACGGGGCATCATGGAGAGCCTCCCAAATCATCGATGACCGGATTTGATCGATGTTTCGAAGGCCAACAGGATTTTCAAGCGGTTACCCAATACGTAAATGACTTAATCCCGTTACTTTTGGAAGACACACCATTCCCTCAATGCGATTTAGGCGATATCAAAACAGCCTCTTGGTGGATTTCCGGGTTTGGAGTGTTGTGCGACTGGTTAGGCTCCAACCAGGAATATTTCCCGTACCGTGCGAAAGAAATTTCACTCACAGACTATTGGAAAGTTACAAAAAAACTGGCCGAAAAAGCCATTAATAAAAGCGGCTTAATGCCCTGTTCGCCTACTGAAAAACTCACACTGGAGGACATCATTCAGCCAAGCAAAGATGAAACCATTGAGCCAACGCCCTTGCAATCGCTGGCTAAATTATTTCCTCTTAAGGAGACTTCGCAGCTTTTCATTCTGGAAGACGTCACAGGTGCGGGAAAAACAGAAGCCGCCATTTTAATCGCCCATCGCTTAATGTCCTCTGGGCAAGCTGAAGGCGTATATTTCGCATTACCGACCATGGCGACAGCCAATGCCATGTACTCACGCATGGCAAAAGCTTATCAGCATTTCTTCGCACCCGGTTCAACACCGTCGCTCGTTCTAGCCCATGGTGCCAGGGAAATGTCGGAGCAATTTACAGAGTCTGTTTTCCCTCGTTCCTTTTCACAGGAAAAACACTACGGAGATGGCACAACACCCGCAGCGGCTCACTGCAATCAGTGGCTAGCAGACAATCGAAAAAAAGCACTGTTAGCAGAAATTGGCGTGGGCACCATTGATCAGGCTCTATTGGGGGTTTTACCATCGCGGCATCAGTCGCTACGACTTCTGGGAATGCTTAACAAGGTACTGGTAGTGGATGAAGTCCATGCTTGTGATGCTTATATGCGTAGCCTGCTTTGCGCACTTCTAAAAGCACATGCTGCTGTGGGTGGTAGCGCAATCTTGCTGACCGCTACATTGCCGAAAAATCAACGTCAGGAATTACTGGATGCTTATACTAAAGGCAAGCAATGGGATTTGCCGATTCTGGAAAAAACAGGGGAAAAAGACTACCCACTACTTACTGCGCTATCTGATCAGGGGCTAACGGAAAAAGTTGTAGAAACCAGAAAATCCGTTCAGCGAACCGTCAATGTGCGCTTGATCAATCAACAATCCGAGATCGAAACATTACTTGAGCAAGTGATTAAAAATGGACAATGCGTCTGTTGGATTCGGAATACCGTTATTGATGCACGAGAAGCCTTTAAAAACTTAAAAGACGCACATCCCGAGTGGCAGATTGATCTATTCCATGCCCGTTTTGCCTTGGGAGATCGCCTGGATATCGAGGGCCGGGTATTAAAGCGCTTTGGTAAAAACAGCACCTCCGGGCAACGAACAGGACAAATTCTGATCGCCACACAGGTCGTAGAACAATCCCTGGATGCTGACTGGGATGAGTTGATAACCGACCTGGCTCCTATTGACTCGATTATTCAAAGAGCCGGGCGCCTGCAACGACACACACGTGATATCAACGGCAATCGAATTTCTTCAGAAGACCAGCGCGGTGAACCGATATTGCATGTTTTTTCCCCTGATCCCGTTGAAGAACCCAGTGCTGATTGGTATGCGGATTTTTTTAAAAAAGCGAAAAAGGTTTACGCCAATCATGGGCAGCTCTGGCTGACCGCCCGGCAACTAAAACTGAAAGGGAAATTTCACATGCCTGATGATGCCCGAACACTCATCGAAGGTGTCTACAGTGATGAAGCTGAATCCAGGATTCCTTCCAGTCTTTTGGATAGTGTCTATGAGTCCATTGGTACAGCCAGTGCCGAATCCAGTCTGGCGAGATTAAATGCGCTGGATATACAGCTAGGCTACGCGGATGAATCAACCAACCGCTGGTGGGATGAAGCCAATACCCCTACGAGACTTGGAGAAAAAACCACCACGGTCTATCTGGCGCGTTGGATAAACGGAGAACTCCTGCCCTGGAGTGATGAATCTCGACATACCTGGCAGCAAAGTAGCGTCTCTGCACGCACGTACTGGATCAATAGTGAAGCAGAGCATTTAAATATCCCCAACGAACTCATTGAATCTTGCAAAGCCAGATTACCGGCTGGTGGGAAATGGGGTGTTTTGGTTCCGCTTGTTCCGGGCGATGAGGATTATTGGAGTGGTGTAGCACTGAATGAAGAAGGAGGCTTAGTTACGGTGAGTTACAGCAATACCACGGGGCTGGATGTGAAATGAGTACCGGATTAGTTGCCGATACCCATTTCCATCCCCACGGATGTGGGGAACTTTTTTACATTCCGTCATTAACACGGTTCATCCCTATGCAAATAGGGAACAACGTAAATGCCAGGTCAGTTTAACAGAGAATAGTATTTATAATAAGTGTTATTGACGTAATTTATATTTCAGTCTACTATAGAGCGCAATTGAAGTGACGAAGGGTATAGGTAGTGTCTCGTTTTACGCAGGGAATGATCGTCATTGTAGTGATTGCTTCGGCCATATCGTTAGTGAGATTGAGCCAAATCAGAGTAGAGTTTAATAGTCCCCAATCTGGAACAAACTCTCCGATAGATAATATAAAAAATATCGAAATAAACTTTTATAATCAGGGAGATATAGGTGAAAAATCTCGTAAGTGATAAATGGATACCCATTACCCGAAAATCAGGGAAACAAGACGTTATAGCGCCTTGGCAACTGACCGAAACAGATGACCCGATAGTATCGTTAAATTCACCAAGACCCGATTTCGATGGTGCTCTGATGCAGTTTTTAATTGGATTACTGCAAACGACGATAACACCTGACGATATGGACCAATGGGCGGAATGGCTGGAGAATCCTCCTGAAACAGAATGGATTAAAAATAAACTCGTTTCCGTAGCTCATGCTTTTAGTCTCTATGGCTCATCGTTCTCTTTTATGCAGGATGCCGATGCCTTTGAAGTCAAGTTACCGAACTCTATTTCAGATTTGCTAATAGATGCACCTGGCGGCAATACACTCAAAGAGAATCGTGATCACTTTGTTAAACGCAGCAGTGTAGAGAAAACCTGTCCAGCTTGTACCGCTATGGCTTTATTTACGCTGCAAACTAATGCGCCAAGTGGTGGGCAAGGGCATAGAACATCGTTGCGCGGAGGCGGCCCACTCACTACATTAATCGCGTTAGACCCGCAGGACAGCGGTCTTCCTGACACGCTATGGGTCAGTCTATGGATTAATGTCATCGATAAAGACTTTGCAAAATCGATGCTGGGTAATTGGGATAAAACCAAAGATATCAATATATTCCCATGGCTTGCACCAACACGAACCAGTGAGTCTAAAACAGGCCTGGGAACTTTTCCGCAAGATGCTCACCCATTCCAGATGTATTGGGCTATGCCACGCCGAATCCGCATTCTGTGGAATCGGCAGGACGCAGGGGCGTGTGATCTTTGCGGCTGCCCATCAGATGAACTGGTTTCTCAGTATGAAACCAAAAACTACGGCGTCAATTATTCGGGGGAATGGCAACACCCACTCAGCCCACACAGTCAAAATAACGAGGGTGAGCTTCTGCCACGGCATGCGCAACCGGGAGGGCTGTCATATCGGCATTGGCTGGGATTAATTGAAAACAGTGATGCCTCAATTCCAGCGTTAGTTGTTAAACGGTATCAATCCTTACTCGCCAACTACACCGCCGATGAACGAGAGCAATTCAGGCTACATGTGTTCGGCTATGACATGGACAACATGAAAGCACGTTGCTGGTATGAATCTACTTTTCCGCTTTTTGCAATAGACGAAAAGATGAGAGCCAGCTTCTCTGAAGACGTTCAAATACTCACAGCCACAGCAACCGAAACCGCAGGATTTGTTCGATCTTGCGTGAAAGATGCCTGGTTTAAACGACCAAAAGATGCGAGAGGCGACACTTCGTTTTTAATCGAAGCCTTTTTCCAACATACAGAACACACTTTTTACTTAACACTGAGACAACTACTTGAGTCGATAAAAGAAACCGGTGACATCACCCCAGTCTTCAATCAATGGCATAAAACGCTGCAATCTGCTGCACATGAACTATTTGATTACTGGGCAAACAACGGGGATTTTTCCCAGATAGACCCACGCCGCGTAGCTCAGGCTAAAACCAAACTTATTAAATTACTGAACAGCAAAAAGATTAAAACTTTACTGCTGATACCTAACCGAAGGGAGAAAGCTGCATGAGTGAAAATTCAAAAAAGGAAAAATCTTTAACAAGTCACTTAATGGCCTGGTGGAATACGCTACAGGAACCGGGGAAGAACGGAGAACGTGCAGAATTAAGACGCTGCAAAACGGTGGCAGAAGTGGTCATGACACCCGCGTTCCAACGACAGTGCAGCAAGATGTCAGATGATCTTAAAACCGATTTTGACAGAGAACGCCTTGCTGCTGTGATGGGGTTATTATCACATGTGCGTAGCGAAAGCAGACAAAAACTAGCGGAACAAATGGCTGGCAGCCCACCTGAAGTAAGTGAATTACGCTTTCGCCGTCTACTGCAACGGGGGCGCGATGAGCTGTATGTTGCGATGATTCGAATCATTCGAATGCTAAACCAACAGGTCAATATTTTTGATCTGATCAATTCTGTTTACTACTGGGGTGACTCAACAAAAAAACAATGGGCGTACACCTATTTCGCCAAAACACCTGCTAAATCTTCCAATTAATAATTACCCAAGGGACTTAATATGAGCCGTTTTATTCAACTACACCTTTTAACTTCTTATCCTCCTTCAAATCTCAATAGAGATGATCTAGGCAGGCCAAAAACTGCCGTCATGGGAGGACATCCCCGGCTGCGTATTTCTTCGCAAAGCCTGAAGCGCGCCTGGCGTACTTCTGAGGTTTTTGAAACCGCGCTGGATCAACACATCGGTACACGGACAAAATTAAAAGGCGTTGAAATTTACAATGCTTTAATTGAAAAAGGCACATCAAAAAAATTAGCGATGGACTCAGCCAAAAGTATCGCGGGTGTTTTTGGAAAACTTAAAACACTCTCAAAAAAGGAAAAAGAGGCGTTAAAAAAACTGGAAGGAGACGAAAAGCTCGCTCAGGAATTGGTTGAGGTTCAGATAGAACAACTTGCCCATATTAGCCCTGAAGAATCAACCGCCATTACTTCGCTGATTGATTCCATAGCTGAACGAAAGGAAGTCGCAGAAAAAGATGAGCTGATACTACTCAGAAAAAAACATACAGCGGCAGATATTGCATTATTTGGACGCATGCTTGCAAGCAGTCCGCAATATAATACAGAAGCAGCCGCTCAGGTAGCCCACGCCATTTCTGTTCACCCGGTGGTTGTTGAAGATGACTTTTTCACCGCTGTTGATGATCTCAATAATGGTGAAGAAGACATGGGTGCCGGACACATGGGCGATACGGAATTCGCAGCTGGGCTTTTCTACCTTTATCTCTGCATTGATAAAGAACTCCTCATCGAAAATTTATCGGGTGATAAAGCGCTGGCAAATCAAACCCTCGCCAGCTTAATCGAAGCCTCTGCCACCATCGCACCCACGGGAAAACAAAACAGCTTTGCTTCCAGAGCGCGTGCTTCTTATATCCTCTGCGAAACAGGAAACCAGCAACCACGATCCCTTTCTGTGGCATTTCTTAACCCAGTAAAAGGAGAGAGTATGCTTAAAAATTCCGTCGATATTTTGACGGAAAAACGCACGAATATGGACAAAGTTTATGGCAGCTGCGCAGAACAACGATATGAAATGAACGCAGAGACTGGTGAAGGCTCTCTACAAGAAATCATCCAGTGCGCACAGGAGGTTTGATATGCCTGAATTTCTGGTATTTCAGCTTTTCGGTAATCTTGCCTCCTGGGGTGATATTGCCGTAGGCGAGCACAGACCCGCCCATGCGCAGCCCTCAAAATCTGCCATATCCGGGCTGCTTGGCGCTGCTCTGGGGATAAAGCGAGATGAGGATGAGTTGCATCTGTCCATCAATAACCGCTATGGCATAGCCATTTTTGTTCAGCACCAGGGAGAAGTCTTACGCGACTACCACACGACACAGGTTCCAGCAGGCAAAAAAGGATGGCCTACCCGCAAGGATGAATTGACCTTTGACACCTTAAACCTGAAAACTATTTTATCTCAGCGAGACTATCAAATGGATGCGTTTTATCTGGTTGCATTGTGGTCCAAAACAGATGCTCCGCCTTTTACTTTCAACGAATTAAAAAATGCCCTCAGACAGCCAAAATTCACCACCAGCCTCGGGAGAAAATCCTGTCCCGCTTGCTTGCCATTTCAACCTGAGATTGTCGAAGGTAAAACGCTGAAAGAGGCTTTTAATTCCTATCCAGCAGATGAGATTTTTAAAACACCGACCGCACAAGGCAGTTTGAAATCCTGGTACTGGGAAGCCGGACTGAGCAATGAAGAACTGGGAATGAAAGCCATGATGAGCTATCCCCGTCGCGATCAAGTACGCAGTCGCAGCCGCTGGCAATTTGCCAATAGAAACGAATATTACTATTCGGAAGATCAGCAGGGAGAAAACTGAATGTATTTTAGCCGTATAACGATTCAACCCCGCGCTGACATCAACCAGTTTGCCAGCGAAATTTGCCAAAATAGTTATAAAGAACATCAGACACTGTGGAATCTGTTTGAGATTGATCCGAATGCAAATCGCGATTTTATATACCGGTATGAAATGAGACAAGGAAAGCCCAGTTACTACGTTGTATCGGAAAGGCCGCCCACAAATGGTCACGGTATCTGGATGATAGAGACAAAGGAATATGATCCTAAAATATCAACAGGGCAGAAATTTTCATTCGTCCTTCGTGCCAATCCGGTTGTGACCAAAAACGGTAAAAAACACGATGTTGTGATGGCAGAAAAACACCGCATAGACTACAAAAACATACCGGTCTCAACGCGCCCCCCGTTGCAACAAATTGTCCAGCAAGCGGGAGAAAAGTGGCTAATTCAGAGAGCTGATGACAATGGTTTTTCTATTGAAGAGGAGTTTGTTAGCGTTGACAGATACCAGCTCCATGAATCGTTTAAACCAAAATCAAAACACTCGATTCGTTTCAGCACCATCGACTACCAGGGGGTACTAAAAGTGAGTAACATCGATAAATTCCAAAAAACCCTTTTAAATGGGCTGGGAAAATCCAAAGCCTTTGGTTGCGGTCTGTTGCTTGTTAAGCATCTGTGATGGCGGTATATCAAACGTTTGGGATTAGATGTTTTGAGATGAAAGGTAGCCAACCCACGCTGTGCTACACTTGTATGACAGAAGTCTTTCAGAACCATAAACCTTCAGGAGCAATCAATGAACGAGCTACGCATTAACGCCCGTCTGGATGAAAAAGCTGCCAATGACTTGAAGTTCCTCAAGGATTCTACCGATACGACGAACACCGAGGCTCTCAAGGCAGCGCTACACTTTTATGCTGAGCACTTGAGAAATGAAGCGCAGAGAAGTAAGCAGGCATTGTTGGATAGTGGATTTATTGGTTGTTTTGAAGGGCCTGAGGATCTCTCCACTAATTATAAAAAATACGTCGCGGAGGCTATTGATGCAAAGTATCCACCACAAAAACCTGATCAT
Source organism: uncultured Thiotrichales bacterium (assembly GCA_964618535.1). Lineage (GTDB taxonomy): Bacteria > Pseudomonadota > Gammaproteobacteria > UWMA-0217 > UWMA-0217 > HyVt-560. The sequence goes on along the minus strand of CAZUAW010000077.1, from coordinate 158 downwards.
TGCTGATTCGGGTTACTGGATTGCCATTGGCAATAAGAAGGATCATTTTCATCAGCAAGCAATAAAAATATTCGCCGAGTTGAAAGATGTCCCCATTACAACCTGGCCGGTGATTACAGAAGCAAGCTATCTACTCAAAAGAGATTGTGGGTTTTTAT
>CAZUAW010000076.1:0-8786 GCA_964618535.1 uncultured Thiotrichales bacterium | reverse complement strand
AATGTAAGCACCCCTGAGAAAAACCATGAACAGCACCTTTTTTATGCAAAAAATCGTTAAATACAACCAGTATTCGCCTCATTTTTGTATAAAAAATGCACTATTCCTGATTTCCCTCAGTAACACTTCTATTTTAGAGACGCCCTAAAGGAGCTATAATATAGCTAAGGTGCTTCTGCTAAATTCATAATTCCAATTTTGCTTGTTTGGTCGTCCTGTTCATGAATCAGAAGTTACTGTAATGACCACACTGCAACCTAAATTACAACGAGATCTGACCATGAGTCATAAACCCTCTATCACTCAAGAGACCAGAACGCTTCAAGCGGTGCCTGATGCTGCTCCATCCGCAGATAGTATCGAACAAATTCGGGATATTATTTTTGGCACTCAAATGCGCGAATACGCTGAGCGTTTCGCAAATTTGGAGAAACGTCTCGTCGATGAAAATGCAGCATTGCAAAAATCACTGACAAGCCGAATCGAAGAAGCGCTACAGAGCCTGGATGAAGAAAAATTGGTGAGGAAGGCCGGGCTTGACGATTTAATGGATCAATTGACGACTCAGGGTAAAGAATTGCACACGGCAAACGAGTCAGTTCAACAATCACTTGGCGATGAAATTGATACCGTTAAACTGCATGTTAGCCAACAATTAGAAAATGCAGAAAAACAGAAAACGGGTCAGATGAGTCAATTGGGGGCATTGTTTCGACAATTGGCTGATGAACTAGAAAAGACCTAAGCTTTCCCTATGCAAAATGAGCGAGAGGATATTGAAAAACTGCGGAATTTGTTGGTTGGTGATCAACAAAAAACGGTCACCGAACTTAAAAAGCGTCTGTCTAATCGCTATCAGCGCACCCAAGATGTTTCCGAAGTTTTAGCTGATTCTATTCGTCTTTCTCACACAGATAACAACGATGACTTAAAAGAGGCGCTCTCAGAGCCTGTCCGGGAATCAGTGCAACTGACGATAGAAAAAGACCCCCAGAAATTTGCTGATGCTTTATACCCATCCATACTTCCGGCTATTCGTCGTGCCGTTCAGGAAATATCTCGACAATTTATCGAGCAGGTTGATAGTGCGTTAACGCAGAAGCTTTCATTGCAACATGTTCGATGGCGGATTAAATCCTGGCGAACGGGTGTGCCTGTTTCGGCGATCATGATGCGTGAGTCCGTCGACTACGAGGTTGAGCAACTACTCCTGATTCAAAAAGGCAGTGGTTTATTACAAGCCCATGCTTATCTGCCAGGGGTGGAAAAAACGGATTCTGCGGCAGTTTCTGGCATGTTATGGGCTATCGAGTCTTTTGTCCGAGATTCATTTACCAAAGAAGACGAAGGATTGAATCGCGTCACCATGGGTCAACACACGCTGTATTTGATACATGGACCAGCAGCGACGCTGGCTTCTGTCGTACAAGGTGTTGCGCCCCCTGTCTATTTTAAACAGGCAAAAGAAACTTTGGAAGAATTACACCGTAGTCATTTGTCTGAATTAGAAAATCCTCCAACACAAGACTCCCAGCAAAAAGAAATGGTTAATAAGCTGGAAGCCTTACTCAATAGTGCTCTGCCGAATTCTCCCGTTAAATCGACAAAAAAATCATTGCACAGGTTGTTGCTTATTGCTGGCGTGGTGGTGAGCGTGGCACTCGCATTTGTAGCACTTCACGTTCTCGAATCCAGAAAAATGCAAAAATCGTTGGCGCTGCTGAATGCACAACCAGGTATCTCAATTTTGACTGCGGAGCGTCAGTGGGGGACGTGGGAGATTTCCGCACTCGCTGATCCGGCCGCCGGGGATGTTCACGCTATGTTGGAACAGCAACAAATTGATCCTGAAAAGGTACAGCTTTCCCTGACCCCGTTTTTATCACTAGAACCAGAAATGGCGTTAAAGCGTGTGATTGATAGTTGGAAAATTCCCGCACAAGTGACTGCAAAAATTGATCATGGCGTATTAAGTTTACGTGGTAAAGCGCCCGTAGATTGGTATATTGGTTTGAGGAAAAAATCTATGCTGCCGTATGGCATTGATGCTGTCGATACCAGTCAAATTAGACTAGATACGCTGGAAGCTACTCAATTTATAGAAGCACAAATCGGTTTTCCTGGCTCAATTAAAATCGTAACAAATCCCGGTCACTTGGAAATTTCTGGCAGTGCAACCCAGAACTGGGTCAATCAATTCGAATCTGAAATTTTGTTAATTGGCGATAAAATTGGGTTTAGTCTGGAAGCTCTAAAAAGCGAATAGTATTGGTGTTATGGAACTTAAAAAAATCTGTTTAATCGGTGACTTTGCGGTGGGTAAAACCAGCCTTGCTCGGCGTTTTGTCTCAAATATATATTCCATTGATTACATCACCACCATTGGTGTGAAAGTTGAAACCAAGGTGGTTGAACTGCCTGACAATGGACCGATTAAATTGGTCATTTGGGATATGGCGGGTTCCAGTAGTATTTCAACCGTTGCAAGAAATTACCTGCAAGGTGCCTCAGGCTATTTATTGGTTGCTGATGGTACGCGCAAGCAAACACTGGATTCTGCGTTACATTTAAAAACACAAGTCGACTCTATATTGGATTCACCCCCTTCTTTTGGTTTGCTGAATAAATGTGATTTAACCAGCAATTGGGATATTTCTGAATCATTTATCTCAACCCAGCCTGATCCACATTATTGGCGGCTTAGCAGCGCACTATCGGGCGAGGCCGTTGAAAACGTATTTATCGATTTGGCATCAGCGATGACATGAGTAATGAGCATGAGTCAGCATGGCTTCAATCATTATATAACCCCTTGTTTCTATACTTTGACGACACGTTGGTGTTGCATGAAGTGACTGGCGATGGCTCTTTTTATGGCTTATCTGAGTTAAAAATTAAAGCAGACAAACTGGTGGATTTTTTGCCAGAACTTGTTGGTATTGATACTTGTAAACCATCTGTCATTCCATTAATCACGTTGAGTAATGCGGCAGCTGTCAATATTCATATCAAGCCCCAAGAAAATGGATTTTGTCTTTTGATTACCGATGCCAATGCCTCTGTCGCTGAAATGCAGGCACTACAGCAACAAACGCATGTTGAGAAATTAAAGATTGCAGAGTCCCAGCAGTTACAGCAAAAAATTGAAATATTAAACGAAGAGCTGGTACAGGCGAGCCGAGCCAAAAGTCTTTTTATCAGCGGCATGTCACATGAATTTCGTACTCCGATTATGGGTATGCTAGGGAACATTGCCTGGGTGGAAAAGCAGCTGTCTCATGATAAAAGCAGCATGCAAAAACTCAATGCTATCGAAACCAATGCGACTTATCTGTTAGGTCTGGTGGATAATTTATTACAACACGGAAAACTCTCATCAAAACAATTAAAAATCACCAGGGTTGGTGTCTACCCCAAACATATCCTTCATTCAGTGCTTGAGACAATGCTGCCACTGGCAGAGAAACGCAGCATCTTGTTAGCGCATGAAATTAAATTTCCGAGAACATTAAATTTATTGATTGATGAGTATCATCTGCGTCGTATTTTGTATAATTTGCTTGGCAATGCTATTAAATTCACGGATGTAGGTTCAGTATTGCTTAGTGCTGAATATAAAGATTCTCATTTACATATCAGCGTTCAAGATACAGGTATTGGGATTCCAGCGGATGAGATGGAAAAAATACTGCTCCCTTTTACACGTGCCAGCAATGTCGTACATCGTCGAGGCATTGGTTTGGGGCTGTCTTATGCCAATGAGATTATCAAAGCGATGGGGGGGGATTTAAAGGTTGAGTCACAGTCAGATTCAGGGACTGTGGTTACGTTGATTTTACCCGCAACTAAAGCACTTGAACAAGTTGCATCCGAGAAGCATTCAGGTACTCAAAATATCACTGGTCAGGTGGTTCTGATTGAAGACAGCACCGAGATTGCTTCACTCTATAGTTACTACTTTCATGAAATGGGCATAGATTTAACGACCGTTTCTAACGCCGCCGACCTACATGCGCTATTGCGAAAATTCACGCCTGATATTCTTTTGGTAGATCATATTTTAGGCGAAGAGAATGGTATCGATCTGGTAGAAGAGATTCGAGTCAACGGTTTTGATGGCTATGTTGCACTGTTGACCGCCTCAATTGATGTGGATCAGCGACTGGAAAATAAGGCAATTAATGCGGGCTGCGATGAGTTCATTCAAAAGCCAGCAGAAGTGGAACGGTTAGTAGAAACGGTCAAATCCCAGCTGCACCGGATTAAAAATGCTTCTGGAGATCGTGGGACGCAAGCACTCATTAGCGCTTATTTGAAGACCTTTACGGAAAAATGCGCCAGCTTAATCTCTAAGCTGGAACATCTAAAACAATCCCCTGATCATCCTGATAATCTAAAACCGCTGAAAATTCTGGTTCATAAAATTAGCGGTTCTGCCGGATCTTACGGCTTTCCTGATATCTCCATTGGTTCTATTGAGCTTGAGCGGGTAATAGATCGGTATGAGAAAACCAATGACCGACAAACATTAAAGGAGATCGAAGCGGGTTGTTATCATCTGGTCAGAGAGCTGGAACAGTATATCGATTGAGTACCAGTACTCCAACAAGTTTATATTGATGGGTTAGCGAAAACCAACGCGTCATCTGGAATCGTAGGATGTGCTTATATGGCTTAATACACTACCTCCATGCACTCGCGTTAAAAAGATCAAAATAGACCACATTCAATGCGCGTTTTCGTTCGAAATTGGGTATCATTCGTGCAGAATTTTTAACTCATTATCCATCTTATCGGAGCCTCCATGAAGGTCATCTCGGGCAGCCACGCTTTATCTGATTTTCGTCGTCAACAACTGATCAAGAAACTAAGGCAGGTCCACGCGGATATTCGAGATGTGAGCGCCAGTTTTATCTATTGCGTTGATCTTGAGCGAGGATTATCTGGCTCGGAGGAAACCACTTTGCGCGAAGCCCTGGTTGTCAATGGCGAAGCGCCCGTTGAAGTGCCAGAAACCAGTCTGTTTGTTGTCATTCCCCGGCCTGGAACAATTTCTCCCTGGTCGAGTAAAGCGACTGATATTTTGCACAATTGCGGTTTGGAGAATGTACGTCGGGTTGAACGCGGCACAGTCATTACGATTCAGCCGTCGCTCGAATTTGATGCTAAGCAATCCGCCAGCATCAACGAGATTCTGCACGATAAAATGACTGAGGTGGTGTTTGACTCTGTAGAGGCTGCCGAAGCAATCTTTAGTACTGCTGAACCTGCGCCTGTGGGGCTAATTGATATCAGTGAAAATTCAGAAGCTGCTCTGGTTGAAGCAAATCGTCGTTTAGGTTTGGCATTGTCGTCTGATGAAATTACTTATCTCGCAGAAAATTACGCCGAGATGGGCCGCAGCCCACGCGATATCGAACTGATGATGTTTGCACAGGCTAATTCTGAGCACTGTCGGCATAAAATCTTTAATGCCAGCTGGGAAATTGATGGTATCGCTCAAGATCAAACCCTGTTTGGCATGATTCGTAACACCCACAAGCGACATCCCGATGGTGTGATTTCCGCTTATAAAGATAATTCATCCATCATTGCCGGCTCTCAAGCAGCACGGTTTGCGCCCGAACAAGGAAGCCGAGAATACTCAGCCGATAATGAAATGCTGAATATTTTAATGAAGGTTGAAACGCACAATCATCCCACTGCCATTTCGCCATTTCCGGGTGCAGCGACAGGATCAGGTGGCGAAATCAGAGATGAAGGCGCAACCGGTGCAGGCTCACGCCCTAAAGCTGGCTTGTGCGGGTTTTCAGTCTCCAATCTAAACATTCCTGATTTACAGATGCCGTGGGAAGTAGACTACGGCAAACCAGAACGGATCGTTTCTGCGCTGGATATTATGCTCGAAGGCCCAATCGGCGCAGCCGCGTTTAACAATGAATTTGGTCGGCCAGGGATTTGTGGTTACTTCCGCAGTTTTGAGCAGACGGTTGCCGGTGTTGATGGAGAAACTGTCCGCGGCTATCACAAGCCCATTATGCTCGCCGGTGGTATGGGCAGCATTCGCGATATGCACAGTGAGAAAAACCCGATCCCCGTTGGCGCTCCGATTGTAGTACTGGGTGGCCCAGCGATGTTAATCGGCCTCGGTGGTGGTGCCGCATCTTCGATGGCAAGCGGCAGCAGCTGTGAAGATCTTGATTTTGCTTCAGTACAGCGCGGCAACCCGGAAATGGAGCGCCGTTGTCAGGAAGTGCTCAATACCTGTACCAATCTAGGTAACGACTCACCGATTTTATCCATTCATGATATTGGCGCAGGCGGACTCTCAAACGGACTGCCAGAGTTGATCAATGATGCTGGCCGCGGTGGGCATTTCGAGTTACGCAACATTCCCAATGATGAAGCCGGCATGTCACCCATGGAGATTTGGTGCAACGAGGCGCAGGAGCGTTATGTGATTGCCATTGATGCTGACAAACTCTCAATGTTCGAAGCGTTTTGCAATCGTGAACGCTGTCCTTTTGCCGTTGTTGGCTATGCCGATGAGGATCGGCAACTGATCGTCAATGACGCACATTTTGATAATACCCCCATCGATTTGCCACTGGAAATGCTGCTTGGTAAACCGCCGCAAATGCTACGCCAGGTCACCCGCGAAACAGCGGATCAGGCTGAATTTGATTTTAACGCGCTGCCACTGAACGATGCGATAGAACGGGTGCTGCAAATACCGGCGGTGGCGGGCAAACATTTTCTGGTCACGATTGCCGATCGAACTGTCACCGGACTGGTCGCCAGAGACCAAATGGTTGGCCCCTGGCAGGTGCCCGTTGCAGATGTCGCGGTGACGCTGAGTGATTATCATGGCTATACCGGTGAAGCGATGGCGCTGGGCGAACGCACACCCATCGCTATCTTAGATGGCCCAGCTTCCGCGAGAATGGCGGTGGGCGAAGCGATTACAAATATCGCTGCGGCCGGTATTGAACATCTTTCAGATATCAAATTATCTGCCAACTGGATGGCTGCTGCGGGTCATCCTGGTGAAGATGCCGTTTTGTTCGATGCAGTCCAGGCGGTTGGAGAACAACTCTGCCCAGAACTGGGGATTGCCATTCCGGTCGGCAAAGATTCCTTATCGATGAAGACAGTTTGGCAAGATGGTGATCAAGACAAACAGGTTGTTGCACCCTTGTCATTACTGGTAACGGCGTTTTCACCGCTCAAAGATGTCCGCAAAACGCTCACACCACAGCTGCAAACCAACAAAGGTGACACTGATCTAATGTTGATTGATCTGGGCGATGGGCAAAACCGCATGGGTGGCTCCTGCCTCGGACAGGCGTGGAAAGAAATCGGTACTGAACCCCCTGATCTTGATGATCCTCAGTTACTCCGTCAGTTTTTTCAGGCACTGCAAGAACTCAATGATCAAGGTCTTTTGCTCGCCTATCACGATCGTTCGGATGGCGGGCTTTTTGCAACGCTCTCAGAAATGGCGTTTGCGGGTCATACCGGACTGGATATTAATATCGGTAATTTCACCAATGGCAAGCCAATAGAAGCACTATTTAACGAAGAATTAGGCGCAGTTATTCAAGTTCGACATGACGATGTTGCTGCGGTAATGCTGAAGCTGGCGAATTTTGGACTGGATGATCAGGTACATATCTGCGGACGATTGACGGATGATGATCGAATCTCAATCAGCAATGGCCATCAAATTTTGTTCTCTCGCAGTCGCGATAAACTCCAGGCAATCTGGAGCGAAACCAGCTACAAAATGCAGCGTCTGCGGGATAATCCCAAATGCGCTGATCAGGAATTTGCATCGATTACTGAAGAAAACCCTGGGCTGCGTCCACACCTGGGGTTTGATCCTGCCGAAGAAGTTGTTGCTCCCACGTTGCGCACACAACAGCGGCCAAAAGTGGCGATTTTAAGAGAGCAGGGCGTCAATGGTCATATCGAAATGGCGGCAGCATTTGATCGCGCTGGCTTCACCTCAGTTGATGTTCACATGACCGACATCCTCAGTGGTGCTGATACTTTGGGAGAATACGCCGGGCTGGTTGCCTGCGGTGGATTCTCCTACGGGGATGTGCTTGGCGCAGGCGGTGGTTGGGCAAAAACCATTCTCCACAACCGTGATGCACGTGAAACCTTCGAGGCTTTTTTCAAGCGTGACGACATCTTCGCTTTAGGTGTTTGCAATGGTTGCCAGATGCTTTCCCAGCTTAAACAACTTATTCCTGGGACAGAACATTGGCCAGCGTTCCAGCGCAATATTTCCGAGCAGTTTGAGGCCCGCTACAGCATGGTTGAAATCTTGCCGTCACCCTCAATCTTTCTGCAAGGCATGCAAGGGTCGCATCTGCCGATTGCCGTTGCTCACGGTGAGGGCAGGGCAGTGTTTCACGAAAACGCTGCGGAATCTGTGGAAAAAGCTGGTCTGATTTCAATGCGGTTTCTTGATCAACATGGCCATGCGACCGAACGTTACCCCGAAAACCCCAATGGCTCACCCCACGGCATCACCGGATTAACTACCGCCGATGGCCGCTTCACCATCATGATGCCGCACCCAGAGCGTTTGTTCAGAACCGTGCAACACTCCTGGCATCCCGACGAATGGGGAGAAAATGGCCCGTGGTTACGAATGTTTCAAAACGCGCGCAAGTGGGTTAGTGAAAACGCATAATAAAGACTGTTCGGCTGAGCTTCATTTGTTTGAAGAACATGGTTGAGCAACCGGCAGCCGTTAATTATTGCAACGGTTTAAT
>CAZUAW010000075.1:0-8799 GCA_964618535.1 uncultured Thiotrichales bacterium | reverse complement strand
GGTTGATAAGCCTCACAAATCCAACCGTTCAATTTTTGATCTCTATTCTTGGGCATTAGCTCTACATTGTGTCCAGTCACTTTCAGGGAATCAGAACTGAGAAAATACAGGTAAGGGTTTATGACTGATTCTGGCGTTGGGTTTTTATCAAAATCCTCGCCGGGAAAATTGAGCCGTCGCATTGCAGTGTTGACGGGGCCTGTATCAACACCGTTTACGCGAATGTAGCGTTCGCCGCTGTATTCATCGGCAAGAATATGTAGTAATGACTCTACCCCTGCTTTCGCTAGCCCAAAAGCGCCAGAATAGGCTGTATCTGAGCGATGAGTAGAAAATACGACACTGGGATTGGTAGACTTTTCCAGTAATGGCAAACAGGCTTGAATGAGAAAGAAATGTCCATGCAAGTTGATTGTCATGGTTTTTTGATAAAGCTCGGCATCGTATTGAACCAGCGGAGAATATGCGCCTAACCAGCCGGCATTGAGCACCAGTCCGTTGAGTTCCCCGAGTTGCTTTTCAAGATGCTCTACCAGCTCGTGGTATTCATCAGGTGTAGCGCCCGCTAAATCAAGAGGATGCAAGATAGGCAGTGTTAAACCGCTGGCTTCCATTTTATCGTATTGTGCTTCCAGCCCACGTTTGTCTTTATCGAGTAAGATCGTCGTCGCACCAGCTGCGGCACAACGTTCTGCCAGTGCAGCACCAATGCCGTTTGCAGCGCCGGTAATTAAAATTGACTGATCCTTTAGATGACTATTAGGCATTTGATAATTCAGCAGGGTTTCACTGGAGAGATTGGTCATGATGATCTACGGACAGAAAAAATGATTTTCAATGTTACAGAATCATCGATAGTGCGGCTACACCGCACAAAAATTACATTTAGATGTGCCTAGTGGGCAAAAGTGTGAAGTATGCGGTGTTTTAGCTGATGACTGATGTGTTCTGCCAGTCTAATATGACCGCCTAAGATTCGCCGCTCTAGTGCTTTTTTCTGAGAAATCAGCAGAATAGCTTGGTCAGCGACTATAATTATGAGTGGAATTCACTCTGCAACACCCAAAGTAAGTGGTACTAGGGAAAGTAACTCGTTAAACAATTGGTCTGCGATGTTGGTGCCTTAGTAATAATTACCTTTAATGATTACCTTTAATGATTTTCAGGATGACAAGAATGAAACAGGAGAATGTAACAATGCTAAGCAAGCGTGTATTACGGTCGTTAGTGACTATCTCAACCAGTTTAATCCTCGTCACTGCTTGTGCTGGTGGTATTAAGCCCTCTAGTAACGAGAGTGGTGTGGATGCAGTAGAAACGGATGTGACAACGACAGTCAACTCAGCACCTAACGCAGGTGGATATTCCATACAGCCTGGCGACAAGCTGGAAATTTCGGTTTATGGCGAAGAAGACCTGCAAAAAGAGCTTACCGTGGGGCCCGGTGGTGGTATTACATTTCCTCTGATTGGTGATCTCAATGCCAAAGGTAAAACGGTTGATCAGTTACGCACCGAAGTTAAAGACCAACTTTCCAAATTCATCCCACAGGCTGCGGTTTCTGTTTCCATTAAAGAAGTCATTGGTAACAAGGTCCACGTACTCGGACAGGTGAAGAGCCCCGGTGAATACATTCTGACCGGTAGCACTGACGTGATGCAGGCATTGAGTATGGCGGGCGGTGTTACAGCATTTGCATCACTGCGTAAAATTAAAATATTACGGCGCGATTCCGCCACCCAGTCGCAAAAGGTAATCGGCTTCAATTATAGCGACGTGATCAAGGGCAAAAATTTAGCTCAGAATATCCTCTTGCACAGTGGCGACACGGTTGTTGTCCCTTAATTACACATTGACTGGAATAACACGATGCAAATGAAACCAAAAACAGCGGCCGCTATACCCGTTCTATTACTGTTTGGGGCAATGTCAGCCAATGCTGCTCAGTGGCGTAATGAGCCTTTCGCGAGCGCATCGCTCCGATATGATGACAATATTAGGTTTGTTACTGGCAACGCAGAGAGTTCTGTTGGAACTGTTTTCGATGTGGGCGTTTCGATGGTTAATGAGTCGGAAGTGACGAAAACGATCTTTCAGCCCCGTGCTGCTTTTAGTGGCTATGCATCAGACGGAGATTTGGATTCAGCGGATCAATTTCTGGATTTTCTGACTGACTTCAGAGGTGAGCGAACCTACTTGAGTTTTGGCATTAATTACGTCCGTGACAGCTCAGTGACGAGTGAGCTTGAAGATACTGGAATTGTCGCAGCGGCTGTTCGGAGAAATTATCTAAACGTTTCTCCGCGATGGGAGTACCGTTTTTCGCAAAAAAATGCGCTGCAATTCGGATATAACTATCGAAGTGTGGATTGGGATGATTCAGATAATTCTGGATTAGAAGATAATAATACGGATGAAGTTTGGGGCGCTTACAAGCTTAATTTGTCAGAACATGATGATTTGTCCTTTAAGCTATCTCAAACGCAGTTTGAATCGCCCGAAAGTGGTTTTGACTCGACCACAACAGGTGTAGATCTTAGTTTTGTCAGACGATTGTCTGAAGTGAATCGCTTTGAGTTGGGGCTAGGTGGCTGGAACGCAGATCTTGAAAGCCCCGATGGAAGCAGTGAGTCAGAATCAGGCGGGTCTTTGTCTGGAGCAGTTGTGCATCAGGATGAGACGAGGACTTACAGAGTTTCTCTGTCACAGCTAGTTGTGCCAAGTTCTTCTGGACAAGTCAGGCAAGACAGAAGGTTGAATGGGTTTTATGACTATAAATTTAATCCAAGGTTACACTGGGGGGTTGATGGGGTCTTTATCCAAACAGAAGGGATTGGTAGCTCAGTGATTGAAAATGATCGAGATTATTTTACGTTTCGACCGTTTTTAGCCTGGGAATGGAAGCCGAAAGTAACGCTTTCGGGCAGCGTGCGGATTTCGACACAAGAATTGGTGGATACAGGGGCGAAGTCTGATAGGAACGAACTATTATTCACCGTGAGATATGGGACACCACAAGTTGCTTATTAAGGGCGCAATTTTTAGTCCTTAAGTCTTTATTCATGAGCACCATGATTAAGACAAGCAAATAGAATTAAACTTAAACATTGAGAAATAAAAAATGAATGCACCGGTTGATTATCACACCGATTTGACAGAAGAGCAGGAAGTAAAACTCTCTGACTATCTATCTATAGTAAAGCGACGTAAGAAGCCATTTTTCCTTACCTTGGGTGTGATTTTAGCGCTTGCCATTGGACTAGCAATGAATTTGCCGCCAGTCTATCGCTCATCGGCATTGGTGTTGGTGCAGCAATCATCCATGACGGGTGACTTACTGGACTCTACGCTCAGTGAGCAGGCAGACCAAAGCGTGGAATATCTGATCAGAAGCGTTGTTCGTGATGAGACCATGCTCAAGGTCGTCAGGAAGTTTGATTTATTTCCAGGTACTAAAGCCGGTTCGAGCGGTGATGCTGAATTTGATCAGGTAAATCTGGAAGGTGCGCTGATTGATAAAATGGAAAAAGCGATTAGCGTCAAAGCCGTCAATCCAGAAGTTTTAAATACTCGAAACAGAAACCGTGTTCAGACCCAAATGGCTTTTGAAATCTCTTTTGATTATCCACATGACCCAAAAATGGCGCAAAAAGTGACTGAAGAAATTGTCACTTTGTTTATGAGCGTTAACTTTGAAAAACGTAAAGAACTCACCAAAGAGACAACGGCATTTTTACAGGCAGAGAAAGATAAAATTGAAAAGAATGTCGAAGCGGTTGAAGCTAAAATTGAAATGTTCCGAGGACAGAACAATGGTTTTCTTCCAGAACAAATAAAAACACTGGATCGCGAACGTGAGCGTACCGAGCGCGAGCTACTGACGGTTGAGCAGCAGTTGAGTTCTGTTCGTTCTTCAACTTTTCAGCTACAAGGGCAGTTAGCGGGTACCAAGGCATTTATCTATGAAGATCGCACCTTGATTCGGAATGAAGAAGGTGAGCGTGTACTCAGTGCAACAGGACGTTTGCAAACCCTTCAGCAAAGATATCACTCGCTCATATCCAAGTACTCATCTTCTCATCCAGAAGTGAAAAAAGTACTCAATGAGATTATCTCTCTGGGTGGTAATGTTGATGCTGCCGGTGCTTCTCCTTTATCAACTGATGAGTTGGAGATTGCTCGAACTCAGCTCAATGAGGCGCGTCAGAAGTACTCAGATAGTCATCCTACTGTGCAACGGCTTGAAACTAAGGTTTCACGCCTTGAGTCGCAATCAACAATTGGCCAGGTTCAATCAAACCCCAAGGAATTTAATTCCTTAAAACGTGTAAACCCAGCATTTTCAAGCTTAAAATCCGGCGTCTCGCGCGGCAACGCTGAGATGGAATCATTGCGTCAACGGGAAGCCAGCCTTCGAGCTAAACTGAATGAATATGCGAGTCGCTCCACAAGCGCCCCAGGTGTCGAACGCGAGTTCACCCGCCTTACCCGGGATAGGGATGATTTCCTAACTGAAATTCGAGCGATAAAGAAAAAGCTATCTTCTGCTGAACGAGCTGAAGCGCTGGAATCTCAGCAAAAAGGAGATCGCTTCGATTTGCTAGAAGCAGCAGAGTTGCCACGTCGACCCATTAAACCTAATCGTCCAGCAATCGTCTTATTAGGCAGCTTGCTTGCAGCGGGACTGGCATTTGCAATTGTTATGCTATTGGAGTCTCTGGATGAGAGTATCACCAGCCGACGCGCACTGATTGGTATCACTGGTAACCAACCGATTGGAACCATACCGCTTATTTATTCAACGTCAGAAGCGGCTTCGGTTAAAAGGCAAAAATCAATGCGCTGGATGTTAATGCTCGGTGCTCTGGCGCTGATTGGCGCTGCAGCAGCTTGGTGGTATCTAAATGGTATGCCCGGTCTACCCGTTTCCGAATTAATCGATGCGACTGAATAATAGGATTAGAAAATGAAAAAAATAGTTAAAGCTGTCGAGAAAGTAAAAAAGGAATTTGGCGGAGTGTTAGGCAGTCCCGTTGGGGTTGGTGGGTTCAATGCTGCTGCTGAACTTCGGTCTGTTGAGTTAAATGCGAAACAGTTACGCAAAAACCTGGTGCTACGCGGTGACGAAATGGAATCCGCAACGATGGCATATAATATGTTGCGAACCCAAGTTTACCGAACGATGTCTGAAAATGGCTGGTCTACTATCGGTGTCACCAGTGCTAATAAAGGCGAGGGAAAATCACTGACGGCCATTAATTTAGCCTACAGTCTGGCGCGTTCAGTTCAACAATCTGTTATTTTGGTTGATCTGGATTTACGCCGGCCTTCGATCAGTAAAAAGCTTAATATCGAGCCAACGGTTGGAATGGGAGATTATTTCGCGAAAAATGTCCCGCTCAACGATATTATGTTTTCTCCAGAGATTGATGATTTCGTGATTGCACCCGGACGTGGTCAGACATTGGATAATGCGAGTGAACTGCTGGGATCAGGAAAACTAGCTCACCTTATTAAAGAACTGCATCATAAATTCCCATCCAAATTTGTTATTTTTGATCTTCCTCCAACGTTGCTGGTTGATGACGTTCTGGTAGCAGCCGAGTATTTGGATTCACTCTTATTGGTTGCAACGGAAGGCGAAACTAAAAAAGAAGAGTTAAAAAGAGCGGTCGGATTACTGGAACCTCATAATCTGTTGGGTGTTGTACTCAATAGATCAGGCGAAAGTGGCAACGGTGGATACTATGACTACTACTATGGAGAAGACTAATACGGTTTTTTTATGATTTCAGAGATAACTATCTCATTCAATCGAAAAACCAAACTTAGACAGTATTAATATTATGTACGAAGCATTTTACGGATTCTCAGAAAAACCATTCAGCCTATTACCTGATCCAGGTTTCCTTTATCTTGGAGAACGGCATCAGGAGGCGCTCTCGCTACTGGAATATGGGTTGATGTACCGCGCCGGAATTATTCTCATCACTGGAGAAATCGGCTGTGGTAAAACAACCTTGATTCGCCACCTGATACAAAATCAGGATGCCGATATGGTTGTTGGTAATATCACCAATACACACCATTCATTCGGTGAGCTATTGAAGTGGGTGATGTTGGCATTTGATCTTGAATATAAAGACAAAGATCGTGTCGAGCTATACCATAATTTAGTCGAGTATCTGAAGAAACAACATCGCGCCAATAAACGTGTCGCTTTGATTATTGATGAAGCTCAAAACATGGGGCCGGATACTCTGGAAGAACTACGGATGTTATCTAACATCAATGTCGATAAAGACCAGATTTTGCAAATTATCCTGGTTGGGCAGCCGGAGTTAAGAGAGAAGCTATTGCAGCCGGAGCTGATGCAGTTAACGCAGCGTGTTTCAGTCGATTACTTCCTGGAAGCATTGGATGCAGGGGAAGCATTTGATTATATCCGTCACCGTATTAGCGTCGTTGGTGGAGATCCACACCTGTTTGATTTGATGGCATTCAAAGCAATTTATGAGCACAGTGGTGGTGTCCCGCGTTTGATCAATACGATTTGTGATACTGCTTTCGTTTATGGTTATGCAGAGCAAGCGGAGCGAATCGGTAAAGAAGTGATTGACGAAGTCATTCGTGATAAGTCCAGAGGTAAAATTTTACCGTTGGCACACAGCGCCCAAACTCAGCGCTATCAGGGTGGTTCAAGCATACGTCACGTAAGCCTGAGCTAGGCTTTATGTTATTGCGGTATTGAACGTCAGAGTGCTTATTTGAAGATTCATTTATCTTCAGAGGATGCAATGGTGCAGTTTGGGCGAACGCTCGCTGCACAGGCTCAGGCACTCAATTTAATCACCCTACAAGGTGATTTAGGCGCGGGGAAAACCACGTTAGCACGAGCGTTGCTACGTGGTCTGGGCTATCAGGGCAAAGTAAAAAGCCCAACCTACGCGCTTGTCGAGTCTTACTCGGTCTCTGGGCGAGATATTCATCACTTTGATTTATACCGTATTTCTGATCCGGAAGAACTCGAATATCTGGGTTTCTCCGATTATTTTAGCAACGACGCCCTGTTGCTGATCGAGTGGCCTGAAAAAGCTCAGGGAGTGCTGCCCGTCGCTGATTTAAAAGTGGAAATTTCTTATACAGAAAACGGTCGCTTGATTACCCTAACGGCTGCTACTCAGGCAGGTAGTGCTCTATTGGTTAAAGTTTCAAACCTTTCAGGTTGAATGCCAGTAGCAAACCACTTGAATATTTCCATCTATCATACTCATATGATTGAATTTTCTGTTCTATTTGGTACTATTAAGCCATTCTTTGTCTGGGTAGTGACTGCGAGAGAATATGTTTGGGGCTAGAAAAAAGAAATCGACTGTAATGATACTAGAGCTCCATCAATTTAATATTGTTGGAGTACTAGGAAATACGCAAAGTAATCTGTTGCTCAGTGTACGGCAGATATCATTGTTAGTATTCATGTTGCTGTTGGGTGCAAGCCTTAGTGTTCAATCCGCTGTGGTTGACCGTTTCACTGTGCAGAATAACGCCCAGAACCTCAATTTGGTATTCCATCTCGATGCCAGACCAGATCATAAAATATTTAAACTTACAAACCCCGATCGAGTTGTATTGGATTTAAAAGCAACTGAAATCGCTCATGGGCTTGAGTTGCAAGCGAATCATCAAGCGCCAATCGATAGAATTCGATATGCAACCAGAGCGGACGGGTTGTTAAGAGTTGTTTTAGATACTTCTCGTCAAGTGGATGTACTCGATCAGGTGAGAAAATCATCTTCGGGATTCGAGCTAGTGATTAGTCTGCGAAAGAGTGGCGTCATTCAGTCCAAAGAAGTAAAAGTCACAAGTGTTAAGGCAGCCCCGCAACAGAGTAAAGCGCGCACACAAGTACGGCATTATCGCGATTTGATAATCGCAATTGATGCAGGGCACGGGGGGAAAGATCCCGGTGCGATCGGTAAGAAAGGGACCTATGAAAAAGATGTGGTTCTAAAAATTGCACGTGATCTACATGGCTTGGTGAGTAAAGAGCCTGGTTATCAATCTGTATTGATTAGAAAAAAGGATGTATTTCTATCGCTACGAGAACGAATTGAACGTGCCAGAAATTTAAACGCCGATTTATTTATTTCGATTCACGCGGATGCCGCGGACAATCGAAAAGCAACAGGTTCTTCCGTTTATGTATTGTCACAGCATGGTGCTAGCAGCGAGGCTGCAAAACGTTTGGCGCAGCGGGAAAATGCGGTTGATCTTCTGGGTGGAGTGAGTTTGAAAGACAAGGAAGATACCCTTGCGCATGTGCTGCTGGATTTGACCCAAAGACACACTCAGGATGTTAGTTATGCTGTTGCAAACAGTGTTCGAGCACAGCTGGGTGAAATTGGCGCTTTACATCGAAATCGAGTTGAAAAGGCGGGTTTTGTAGTGCTCAAATCGCCTGATATTCCCTCAATCCTGGTTGAAACCGCGTTTATTTCTAATCGAGCGGATGAAAAACGTCTGCTCAGTAGCAAGTTTCAAAAGAAACTTGCTAAGTCGTTACTAATGGGTGTTAAAAACTACTTTTATAAACATGCCGCTGATGACACGATTATTGCAGTTTTACGAAAGCGTGAACACATTATTCGATCTGGAGAGACGCTCTCTGGTATTGCCTCTCGCTATAAAATCAGAACAACCTCACTGCGTCAGTACAATAAGCTCAAAAGCGATGTGCTACGCATTGGGCAAATACTTAAAATTCCAGTGAGTGAAACCTGAATAGAACACCACCAAGGC
>CAZUAW010000074.1:0-8807 GCA_964618535.1 uncultured Thiotrichales bacterium | reverse complement strand
ATCTCCGGCACAGACTCAAGTATTAATAGCAATGACTCAGGTACTTTGGGGGTCAAACTGGAAGGCCTCAAAAAACAACGTAGAATTCTGGCAGATTCACTTGGCTTAGCTATATCCAGCCTTAAGCAACAGATAGTTAGCAATGACAAACCCAATGAGGCAAAAATTGCCAAACTGACCGTTGAAAAACAGGAGTTAAAAAGGCAACAAGCAAGCCTTGAGATTCACGCTCAGTTTGACAGCCGAGTCGGTAGCATTCTCTACAAACCCGGTGAACAAGTACCTGCATTTACCAAAATCATGTCTTTACACAGCTTGTCGCCTCAACATGTCAAAGGTTTTATCCATGAGAATTCAGACAGTCAAATCGCGCCAGGACAAGTAGTCTGGGTTCACTCCCAGTCGAGCGAAAACAAATCTTTAATATCAGGGAAAATCGAAAGCCTAGGCTCCAGAATCGTAGAATACCCTCAACGACTCAAAAAGAGTGCTTTGAGTCAGGCTTGGGGACGCGAAGTTACTGTCAGTATTGATCACGGCAACACACTACTCCTAGGTGAGAAAGTAGTCATTAATCTGGAACCAAAGAAGCCATTGACTGATCAGATCACGCTGTCAGCGATTCGTCTTTCGAATAAATTCAACTGGGCTAAACACGAAGAAAACACATCGAACAATAAGATCAGTGTAGCCAACATCGACGCCTTAACTAAATAATTTAAATCTAAATTCATGGATAGAATTAACGCTTTTGGAATCATCCTGGTTATTTATAGCCTGTCTGCCTCAGTGTGTGCAGATGGTATTAGTGACTATTTATTAACTGCTGAACAAGACATCTCGCCAATAACACTCTCAGCTGGAAAATCAGGTTGGGTCGAGTCAGTTCAGTTCAGAGCGTCTATAGATGATTCAGATGAAACAAAACAAAGTTATGCGCTTCGGCTAAAACCAAAATCACTCGAACATGTTAACTCTGAGACTACTTTGTTGGAGCTGAGTAGAAAGCAAACGATTTATGAATACGAATCGAACCTGAATTCAGAATTAGAAAAACGCTACCTTCAACTGATCAGACTGAGTGAAGCAATACATAGAGTCAAAATACTGGAACAACAAAAACTAACCATAACTTCTGAAATTATAATACACCGTAGTGCCGTAAAAAGCGGTGAGTTTGACCCTCAAAAATTACAAAGATCAGAGCTCCAGGCTGAAAGCATAGATTTGGAAATTCTCAGAGGCCAACAATTAATACAGCAACTAAGTAGCGACATCTCAATTGAAGACCTGGCAGATTTATCCATTGACGTGGATCTTCCAATTGACGACATTAAAAATAATATCAAAAGATTGAACCATTCTTCTGTTGCACAGAGGTCTGAAAATATTTCGCTAAAGACACTGATCGCAAAAGCTAACCTTAACCGCGAAAAATCTCTTCATAGACTCCGTATCGATTTCCTCCAATTAGAGTCAACAGACAGAGAAGGAAACAAAGACCCACAGAGCTATGAATTGAGCATTGGGGTTAACCTACCCTTTGGAAACCGGTACAAATACTCTAAATCGTTGATTGACCTTCAACGACTCAAACGAAAAAATACTCTAGCCAAGAGCAAGATTAAACAAACAGAAAAACAATTAAAATCGTACTTGGCGATAAAGATCGCTGAGCATACATCTATTCAAAAATTGTTGGATAAACTATCAGTTAGACTGGAAAATCTCCAGTATATGAATCAAAAAATACTGCTTGTAGAATTAAAAAAAGAGCAAGATAAATATTCTCTAGAATTGAATAAAGTGAATCATTCACTCTACCGGAACTACATAGAGTTATTATCGTTTTATGGGCAACTGGGAAAACGCCCAATTAGAAACTGGTTACAGCACAACACACCCATATTGGCGAGCAAATAACCATGTTACTTACGCGAGACGCAGCAACCATAGATCGATACGAACTGAAATATCTCATCCCGATGAGCTATGTAGAACCGATCAGTGATTTTATAGCGCCCTATTGTGAACTCGATAAATACTCACTCTCAACTGACAATCACTTTTATACCGTCAATAGTCTGTACTTAGATACTCGCGGTAATGAATTTTTAAAGCAGCGCTTGTGGGGGAAAGCCAGTCGATTTAATATGCGTGCCAGAGCCTACGGAGACGCCACTTCCCCACCCTATTTTCTGGAAGTTAAGCGTAAAACCGGTGCAGGTGTTAAAAAATTTCGTGCCACGCTTAACCAGTCAGAATGGCCTGGAATACTTACAAATGATGGATCTTTTACCGACGAATCCAATAATGCGATAGATAAAAACAAAGATCTATTTCTTCGGCTAGCTGCATCCTATGCGATCGAACCAAAAATACTCACCCAATACAAAAGGCGCGCATTCTTTTCAGTGGTAAACGAATATGCAAGGGTAACGCTTGATATAGATCTTAAATATCAACTGGAATCAAAATTTAACCTGATTCCTGGCAAACAAATGACGCACTATGACAATGAAGTTATTTACACAAAAGGGGAATCGAATGGCTCCTGCGTCATACTGGAATTAAAATGTCCTATCGGTCAGGTTCCCGTATGGATGATCGACTTAATTCAATATTTTGAGTTAAAACAGGAAGGGTTTTCTAAATATATGAATAGTTCGCTCACCTCAATGTTTGATGATGGTTTTCAATACATGAATCCAGACCGAGCGACTCCACAAAACCTATTCTATTCATAATTATACAGCACAACACGATCAAACAGATTGGTCACCTGCTTTTAGCAATATTGCAATTATGAGCAAGGGTAGTACTGCAACACCCAATAACACAAACCAATAGTCTGGCAAATACAAGGCAAGCGCAGAGAGTGGCGTTAGCCACAGTAAGTTAAGTACCAAAACGCTGAAAACTACTCGCTTATGTGAGCCCCACCTTCGCGACAATATTTGATAAGCATGACTTCGATGCGCTCGATACCAAACCTCTCCACTCAACATTCGTCTAACCAAAGTCACTCCGGTATCAATAAAAAATACTGCAAGTAAAATCAACCAAACCCAGATAGGAAGCTCAAACTTGGCTTCACTGGCAACAGCAAATACTGCAAACTCAAAGCCCAAAAAACCACTACCGACATCACCAAGAAAAATGCTTGCGGGAGGCCAGTTACAGACTAAAAAACCAGCGCTGGATGCTGCAAGTAACAACATCAAAATCGCTAATTCTGACTGACCTAAATATAACGAAAAGATCAAAAGAACCAGCGCCGTCGATATTGATTCAATCCCAGCGATGCCATCAATACCATCCATAAAATTATAAAGGTTCACCATCCAGACAATCCCCAACGACAGCAACGGGACATTTACCCATACCGGTAGCCAAGTGTTCCAAGGATATTCCAATGACCAAACCTGCAAAGCAATTATCGCAATCGCCGCTGATAAAAAATGGGCTATTAATCGTACTTTTGCGGGTAATGGTGAACGATCATCCCAATAACCAACTGCGGCGATCAATCCTCCGCCAGCAAATAGTGCAATGAATAACTGGCTATCCAAGCTACCAACAAACCATAACCCGGCTAGACTGGATAAATACGTGGCAACAATTGCAATACCTCCACCGGAAGGTGTTGGTATTTTATGTGAGCTTCGATTATCTGGGTGATCCAATAAATCATTTTTTATTGCATGACTTTGTGTGGCTAAAGTCAGTCGCCAAGATGTAAAAAAAACGACAGTTGAAATAATTAACCAGAAAATCATTGAACAATATCTATTTTATCAGGATGAAAGTCACGCGCTTGATAGCCAAACTCCTGGCTTGCAGCAGTTGCGTCAAACATCAGATCCTTGTTCATCCGTACCGCCATCTCCGGTGTTAGATCTTTATATTTTGGAATAACTGACATCATACGGATCAATACTTTAATCATTCTGGTTGGCAGTACTACAAATCGAGATCGTATTTTCAATGCTGTGAAAATGCGCTCAACCATAGTTCGATAAGAGATTACCTCGCCACCGGTCAAGTTGTATATGTTCCCTTTTGCAGCTGGTTTTTCGACTACTTGTAAGCAGGCTTTAGCGAGATCATCTGCATGCACGGGCTGGCGTAACCCACTGGCCTCGCCTATCAACGGAAAAAATTTAAAGCGCGTTACCCATTGAGAAATGGTTGAAATATTTTTATCCAAACCTGCACCATAAATCAGCGTTGGTCGAAAAATGGTTATTTGTGACGCATAGGTTGCCAGTAAAATATCTTCTGCATTGGCAAGTTTTTGCGCTACCGTACGGTCGGCTAAATTGTTTGAATCTATCTTGGATAAGCGGCTGGTAGAACTAAATGCGATGGTGCGTAGATTTTTTGAACTTGGAAATTTTTTTAGAAACTCTGGTAACAGCCACAATGGTGCCAGATGAATTAATAACTGCACATTAGAAAACTGCTCTTTCATACGCAATGATTCTGGATTAGAAATATCACCTTGTACGCCCGTTATTCCTTCTAGCCAGTGCGTGCCCTTGGAGCGACTAACTGCTATAACTTGAAACCCCGCATTAGCTAATCGGGGTAATAAAAAATATCCGATTAAGCTTGTGGCCCCTGTAACAACCACCGTTTTCATGTGCGTAAATTACGCAAAATCATGCGTGGCAGCAGCAAAATAAATCGACCTGCAACCGCCAGATAAATTGTCCACATCACATAAAATGGATGCTTATCTTTATAAAACTTTCGATAATAACGAATCATGCCACGATGCTTGTGCCACTCCACTCTAATTGGGCGACCATGGCTACTGCTACCCTTTAGATGGGTAACGGCGACCTGCGGGACAAAAATAACCTTCCAGCCTTGCTGACGAAATCGTTTACACCAATCGAGATCCTCGCAATGCAAAAAATACGCTTCATCCATTAAACCAACTTCTGTCAGCGCTGTACGTCGAACCAACATAAATGCACCGGAAATGGCATCAACCTCTACAGGTTTATCGGGCAACAACTCCCCTACTCTATTTACGCCCTCAAGATGCTGTCCCAATTTAACCATGGTAGAAAACGCACGCAAAGGCGTCGGTTCATTGCGACGACAGCCACGTTGCTCGGAGCCATCTTCATTAAGAATCAGGCAACCGCCCATACCCATCTCAGGACTTTGCTGCATAACCAGCAGCATTTTTTGCAACGTGTGACGACCAATCAAACAATCTGGATTTAGGAATAAAATAGTTTGTAGAGAAGAACCTAGCGCAGACAACGCACGATTACTCCCAGTTGCGAATCCAGAGTTAGTATCATTTGCAATTATTGTAACCTGTGCATGATTGCTAAATTCAGTTTGCAATGCTTCCAGACTACCATCAGTTGAGCCATTATCAGTCACTGCTATTTCTACAGAAATGGAGGAATCAAGCACAGCATTGATACACTTGGGAATCAGCTTACCGCCATTAAAATTTACGATAACAACGCCAATAGAATCAGCTACAGCAGACAAGGGCGACTCATCAATCAAGTGAACATTCTCTATCTGGATTCAATGGAAAGTGGGACTTTACGGTATTAAGGGCAGCTCTAATAATAGAAGTGTGATTTAGGGAGCTGCCCTTAAGAGGCAAAACTACTTTTCCGCCTGAGCCCCGAACGGAGCGATAAAAAACAGAGTGTAGTTAATTATCATCAACTACCACTCTGCTTCTTAGACGCTATTTTAGCTTGCTGGTAAATCGCATTTTTTAGAAATGATACATATGGGGCAAAATTTGGTTAGCCCCGCAATTAAGGGAACAGCGCCTAAGTAGAACCAGGCGTTTCCGCTGGCGAGTCCATAACCAATTAACCCAGCACCGAGCGTAATTCTGAATGGAATGCAAAAATCTCTAATTTTGTTGACGTTCATAGTATTTCCCTTAAGTTTAATCGTCGTAATAATAGAATAACATAACTTGCTAATATAAGAATTTCTCTGATTTAGTCCAGCTATTGCACCTCAATTTCTCCTGAAACATTAACCGTCAAACTCGATTCACCCGCCTGCATTTGCGGTGCAGCGACAGACTCTGACATGGAACTCATGCGCATCATTGCATGGGGTTGGGGATAATGATTACCGCCAGAAGTATTGACATTAATTTTCGCAATGACGTAGTTGCTTCTACCCAGCGATTTTGCAATTAACTTCGCGCGTGTCTCAAACGCAGCCAGGGCTTCTTCTATTAGAGTATTTTCTGCGCTGTTGCGTTGTTCGGGGGAGACGCTGAAGCTGACATTTTCCAGTGCCAGTTTGCTTTGTAAATCGCCCAATAAATTGCTCACCAATGCCATATCCTGGCTCTCCATACGAAATGACTGACGCACCCGCCAACCAGTGATGTTGCTCTTGGTGTAAATAGGATAGGTATTGTATGACTGGGTTTGGACTTTTATTTTTTGATACTTCTTGAGTTGCTGTACGCCCCAGTTAATTCGCTTGTTAACCTCATCTGCCAGCGCTGCAGCCTGGGAGCCTTCCGCTTGTGCGTAGAGCGTTGCGACGATGGTGTCATTATCCACTCTTCCTGTAGCAGAAGCCGATAGATTCACGCGATCGTAGTGATCTTTGGATTCTTCGTGTGCAATGGTTGCCAGCGGTAATAATAATAAAAGTGCAGTGAGCAATCTTTTCATGGTCTGTTCCTGAATTTGCAGCGATCAAAGTAGCATTATCCTAGAAAAATCAGTTGGGCGCAGGAAAAGACGCGTGAACCACAGCTCTTTTGCATCCTGCAACGCATAAATTTGCTATTAAAAAAATCGACATTTAGCAACGATTGCTTTGTATTTTGATTGCTTGCTTCATGCCTTGACGTGACTATTCCAACGCTAGGATTATCTATCTTCAAGCAATAGTCCTAATGCAACCTCATCCAAAACCTCAACGCCCAGCTTTTCTGCTTTGGTTAGTTTTGACCCGGCTTTTTCTCCGGCGATAACCGCGGTGGTTTTTTTCGAGACGCTGCCGGTGACTTTTGCGCCGAGTTGTTGCAGTTTCTCTTTTGCCTGGTCGCGGGTCATAGTTTCGAGGCTACCGGTGAGAACGTAGGTGTTTCCAGCCAGAGGTAAGTTAATTTGATCACTGTCATCGTGGACTTGTGGCTCGAATTCTTCCCAAATTAGACCGGCTTCTCTGAGACTTTTGATTACCTCCTGATTGTGTGGCTGCTCGAAAAAACCATGTACATTTTTAGCAACAATCGGGCCGACATCGCTGACTGCTTCCAACGATTCTGGTTCTGCCTGCATTAAATTATCGAGCTTGCCGTAATGTTGCGCCAATCCTCTTGCCGTGGCATCGCCAACTTCTCGAATACCCAGCGAGTAGATGAATCTATCCAGCGTAGTTTGCTTACTTTTTTCCAGCGCATTGATCAGGTTCTCAGCCGATTTTTCTGCCATTCTCTCTAGCTCGGCGACATCTTCAGCTTTCAGTTTGAATAAATCATCAACGTGTTCGATCAATGCTTTTTCGATCAATTGATCCACCAGCTTATCCCCCAAACCTTCAATATCCATCGCGCGGCGGGAGGCAAAGTGTTTGATGGCTTCTTTGCGTTGCGCCGAGCAAAACAAGCCTCCGGTACAACGCGCAACGGCTTCATCTTCTATCCGCGTGATCTGCGAACCGCAGACTGGGCACTGTTTAGGCAATGTGAGCTTAATGGTGTTTTTAGGCCGTCGAGATTCAATCACAGATACCACTTCGGGAATCACATCCCCTGCTCTGCGCACGATCACGGTATCGCCTGCACGAACGTCTTTTCGCTCAACTTCGTCCATATTGTGCAGCGTCGCGTTGCTGACGGTCACACCACCAACGAAGACCGGTTTTAGACGCGCAACCGGGGTTATTGCGCCGGTGCGACCAACCTGAAATTCGATGCCTTCTACCAGAGTGAGTTCTTCCTGAGCAGGAAATTTATGTGCGATCGCCCACCGTGGTGCGCGTGAGACGAAACCAACCCGCTGCTGTAACGCCAGCAAATCCAGCTTATAAACAACGCCGTCAATATCGTAAGGCAGCTGATCGCGCTGTTTGCCAATCGCGGCGTAGTATTCAACACAACCTTGGATACCCGAAACGCGTTTGATTTCGGGACACACCCTCACGCCCCAGCCTTTAAGGCGTTGCAGCACATCGTAATGTGTTGCCGGCATTTCGATGCCTTCAGCCAGACCGAGCGCGTAGCAGTACATTTCCAGTGGCCGCTTGGCGGTTAATTTTGGATCAAGCTGGCGCAGGCTTCCAGCAGCAGCATTGCGGGGGTTCACAAACTCTTTTTCGCCAAGTTCACGCTGCTTGCGATTCATCTCATCGAAACCAGCCTTGGGCATATAGACTTCGCCGCGAACTTCGAGCCGTTGTGGCCAATCATCTCCGCGAAGACGTAGCGGAATGCTGTCGATGGTGCGGATATTTTGGGTGATATCTTCTCCGCTACGGCCATCGCCACGAGTCGCAGCGCTTACCAACTCACCATCTTCATAGAGCAAACTCACCGCCAGACCATCGAGCTTGGGTTCAGCGATGTAATCAAAGGTATTGCTGCTATCACTTAAATCATGCAAGCGTTTATCGAATGCAGCGAGTTCTTCTTCTGTAAACACATTATTGAGCGAGAGCATCGCAACTTCATGCTGTACCTCAGAAAAACCATCCAGTGGTTTGGCACCAACGCGCTGCGTGGGAGAAGTCGAGGTAACCAGTTCTGGATGGGTCGCTTCAAGCTCGATCAGCTCGCGCATCAA
>CAZUAW010000073.1:0-8880 GCA_964618535.1 uncultured Thiotrichales bacterium | reverse complement strand
CTGTGGAATCAATAGATAAGCGAGAACTCGTGTAATTCATGAAATATTCGGGTTATGAGGATCACGCTGATAATAGTAACCACCACCGATCTCCCATATCTCAAAGAGACTGGCTGAAGATGATCAACTTAAAACCCTTAGAATTATTCTTTCAACACTACTACCGGCAAAAAAAGGCGTGTTATGCATTGCTTTATCCAGGCTGTGGAAATTATATTAAGACAGTAGTGCTAAGTATTTTTTTAATATTATTATCATCCTGCACTCAAGATGAAATAAGAGAGGAAACAACATCGTCTGATCGACCTACACCCAGTCTAAAAAACAGCTCCATTAATGCTGTTACTCGAATTATCGATCAGAACATCATTACCGGTACTCAGATAACAGTGCAACTCAAAGACCTGACCGGAAATAAAATCTTGCTTGGAGGCGATATCATCAAACTGTACGCTTCGGCCGGTGAACTCAATCCAGTCATTGATCACGGCAATGGTGTCTATTCAGCCTTTTTGTTAACCACAGGGGAGGATACGGCGATCACCATCACAGGAACTATCAACGGGATTAATATGGATGATGATGCGAGGGTCGCGATTAAAATTAGCATTAACACACCCGTCGGAGCACTCACTTCTCTCGGGGAAAAACTATTTACCGATAAGAGTCTTTCTACACCACCGGGACAATCTTGCGCCAGTTGCCATGACATTATGGGTGGGACATTTATTGATCAGCGAACCAACAATGATACCTCCGAGGGAGCAAACCTGGGACGGTTTGGTGGCCGGAATACGCCTACAATTGCTTATGCAGCGCATACTCCAAACTTAGGTTGGGACAAAAATGGCGACAGACTAGGCGGTCAATTTTGGGACGGGCGTGCAAAATCACTGGAAGAACAGGCTAGACAACCATTTTTGGATCTTTTGGAAATGGCAAATCCAGATAAAATTGCAGTGATAGAAAAACTCAAAAATACTCCTTACGCGGACGAGTTTAAAACTTTATTTGGTCTCAATTCACTCGACCCAGAAAACGTGGATACCGCATTCATTAACATTTCCCAAGCCATTTCTGCTTTTGAAAGATCACGAATTTTTTCCCCGTTCACCTCAAAATGGGATGATGAAATGACGGATGGAAAGATCGATGGTGATGTTTTTAATGACAGTGAAATGCGAGGATTTCAGGTATTTAAAGACGGCCAATGCGTTGACTGTCATTTCACCCCGGACGAGTTGCTGGGTGCTCAGCTTTTCACCAATTTTAAATATGAAAATATTGGTGTGCCGAGAAATCAAACAAATCCTCTATTAACTATTGATCCTGAGTTTCGCGATTTTGGTGCTGGCAGCGCTCCGAATAATCCGCTGAATGGGCCTCATTTTGTACAACCGCCCGTGCGTGCCGAAAAAGGCAAGTTTAAAATACCGAGCTTGCGCAATGTTGCCGTCACGCCACCTTATATGCATAACGGTGTATTTAAAACGCTAGAACAAGTGGTTGCTTTTTATAATGGAGAGCAGGTCGCTGGGGTTAGCCTTTCCGCAGAAGTTGGAGACACAATTAAGGATGGCGGAAGGTATGTTAAACCGAGACTTTTCAATGCGCCTGGGGAAAAAGAGGATCTCATCGCTTTCCTTAAAACACTCACTGATTCTGTTGCGATCAAGTAATGCCACCAAAACCTTCGGGATGACGGTGGTGTCGCGCTTATAATATGAATCCGCGTATGAATCGGAACTGTACCCATACACTACGCATGAGTACAGTGCTTAGATTGAGTCTTTTTTACGTATTCAGGATCACTGAATCAATACGGGTTCTGACATAAGCGTAATACAGCACGGGAATTACGAGCAAGGTCAGAATGGTGGATACGAAGAGTCCAAAAATCAGGGCAATTGCAAGACCGCTGAATATTGGATCGCTAATGATAAAGAAGGCTCCGACCATTGCTGCCAGTCCGGTTAGCACTATTGGTTTTGCTCGGACGGCACCGGCTTCTATTACGGCTTTTTCCAAGCTCATACCTGCGCGCACTTGCTCGTTAATAAAATCTACCAGCAAGATTGAATTTCTAACGATTATCCCGGCCAGCGCGATCATTCCGATCATGGAAGTTGCGGTGAATTTCGCATCCAGCAATGCATGACCTGGCATTACACCAATTATCGTTAATGGAATGGGTGCCATAATTACCAGTGGCACGGCGTAGGATTTAAATTGTGCGACAACCAATAAATAAATCAAAATCATACCAATCGCATAAGCGATACCCATATCGCGGAATGTCTCAAAAGTAACCTGCCATTCACCATCCCATTTGATGGTGTAGTAATAAGGATCATCTGGTGCATTAAAAAAGAACTGATCAACTTCCGCGCCACGATCTATCGGTGACTCACGCAATTTTCCGGCGATATCAAACATACCGTACAACGGACTGTCCAACTCACCCGCCATATCAGCAGTGACATAAACCACTGGCAATAAATCTTTATGATGGATGGCATTTTCCAGCACACCTTTTTCAAGGCTGACAATTTCAGACATTGGCACCAGCTTGCCAGTGGCACTACGAATTTGAAGATCCAGCGCTGCTTCTATATCCGCTTTGTTCGCAGTGGAAAACTCCAGCCGAATTGGCACAGCATATTTAATATTTTTACCATGAATATGCGTCACATCTTCGCCCCCCAAAACAGTATCAATTGCAGTTGCAATGGACTGTTGCAAGATACCTAACCGAGCCGCTTTTTCTCTATCTACGCGCAGAATATAACGCGTTTGAGGAAATTCAATGCTGTCATCAATGTTGATAATATCATCAGTCGATTCCATCACTTGACGTAAATCTGAGGCGACATCCAGCTGACCTGCATAATCCAAACCATAAACTTCTGCAACAATCGGTGACTGAACCGGAGGCCCCGGCGGTACTTCAACCACTTTTAAGTTTGCGTTATATTTACTCGCAATTTCTTCCAACGGTTTTTGTACTGACTGTGCAATTTCGTGACTTTTTCTTTTACGGTGATGTTTATCAACAAGATTTACCTGAACATCCCCAAGATGCGAAGCCTCACGTAAATAATATTGGCGAATCAAACCATTAAAATTAATCGGCGCAGCTGTGCCAGCATAGACCTCCATATCCTTTACTTCTTCAACATCTGATAAATACAAAGCGACCTCATCGAGTACCTGCTTAGTGCGTTCCAGCGTAGTACCCTCTGGCATATCGACAACCACCTGAAACTCAGATTTATTATCAAATGGCAACATCTTCATCACCACCATTTTAAAACCGGCAAGGCTTGCAGAAAGTACAATTAAAATAATCAGTACTGCATACAAACCATGCCTTTTAGAACGAGTTTCCAGCAGAGGTTTCATGATTTTATTAAATAAATTCGTCAGCCAAGGCGCTGCGGTTTCGCCGCCGCCATGCCCGCTAAAGTCCACGTTCTTGAGAAATTTATACGTTAACCAAGGCGTGATGACATACGCAACACCCAGAGAAATTAACATACCCAAACTGGCATTAATTGGAATCGGACTCATGTACGGCCCCATCAGTCCTGTGACAAATGCCATCGGGAGCAATGCGGCTATTACCGTAAAGGTTGCCAATATTGTGGGGCCGCCCACTTCATCAACAGCCTCAGGAATTACTTTTAATAAATTCTTGCCGCCCATCATCATATGGCGGTGAATGTTTTCGACCACCACAATGGCATCATCAACGAGTATGCCAATGGAAAATATCAGCGCGAATAACGACACTCGATTGAGCGTAAACCCCCAAGCCCAGGAGGCAAACAAGGTTGCCATTAAAGTAATAATAATCGCAGCGCCAACAATAATGGCCTCACGCCAGCCCATCGCGATTAAAACCAGCACGACTACTGAGGCAGTCGCAAACAATAATTTGGTAATCAGCTTTTTCGCTTTTGCATCGGCTGTAGCGCCATAATCTCGGGTGATTTCAAAGTTGACATCATCAGGTAAATAAATACCTTTTAATTGCTCAAGACGTTTAATCACACTTTGTGAAATCTCTACTGCATTGGTACCCGGTTTTTTCGCAACAACCAAGGTCACTGCGGGAACATTTTCAGCAATACCCGGTTTATTAAAACTCACATAACCTGTTGGTTGAGCAGGACCGAGAGTGATTTCTGCAACATCTCGCAAATACACGGGTTTATTATTAATAACGCCGACAATTAACCCTTCAACCTCTTCCGGCGTGGTTAAAAAAGCACCTGCCTGAATTTGAATTTCTTCATTATCACGCGTTACAGACACAGCATCTCTTGAAGCATTCGCTGCGCGTAAAGATACCCGCAAATCATTTAGCGCAATCCCAAAGCCAGCCATTTTCTGCGCATCCAGCTTTACAGAAACGATATTTTTCGCGCCACCTATGGTGTAAATATCGCGTGTTCCTGGCACCCGTTTCAATTCGGATTCAATTGCATGAGCAACCTTGAGTAACTCATAACCACCCATGTCAGGATTCTCTGACCAAAGCGTGACCGCCACAATTGGCACATCATCAATGCCTTTAGGTTTAATTAATGGCTGAAGCACACCGAGATTGGGTGGCAACCAATCCTGATTAGAGGCCACTTTATTGTATAAACGCACCAGCGCATCGGTACGATTTTCACCTACCTTGTATTGCACCGTTAGAACAGACAATCCAGGATAGGACGACGTGTAGATATGCTTTAAGCCTTCCACTTCTGACAGAACTTGCTCTGCCGGCCCGGACACCAGGCTCTCAACTTCTTGAGCGGAGGCACCGGGAAATGGAATAAATACATTCGCAAAGGTGACATTTATTTGCGGTTCTTCTTCACGCGGCGTCACTGCAATCGCGAAAGCACCCAGCAGCAATCCCACCAATGCAAGCAAGGGAGTGATGGCGCTATTTTGAAATTTCTTTGCAATCCGCCCTGAAATTCCAAGTTTTTCAGTGGTTAAATCAGTCATGAGCTTTCTCTACAGAATCAGCCTGACGTTTCCTGTAAATACCCGCAGCGATAGGATCAAGGGCAACCTCTTCTCCTGCGATCAATCCGGATAGCACTACGATATTGCCCGCACCCGCGTGGTGACCTAAGCGAACGTATCGCAACAAAGGAATTTGCTCGTCATTTAAAACGTAAGCACCTGTGACTTCACCACGATAAGCAATGGCTTCCTCAGGCACCACCAGCTGCTGGTGCTCGCCGGTCGTAAATGCAACCTTGACGAACATACCTGGAAATAGACCACTGACTTTTTCTGCCAGGTTCACGCGTACCTTAAAAGTGTTTGAACCCGCATCGGCATAAGGAAAAAATGTCAGATCCGTTACCGGCACACTGCCAGCCGGCGTATCAATCAAACGCGCTTTCTTCAGCTCGCGGACTTTATTAATCAACCGCTGAGGCACATCAACACTGATACGTAATTGATCAAGTGATATACCCGTCATTAGTTGTTTACCGACTTTCACAAACTCGCCTGCTTCCACATAGCGGTCTGTGACAATACCCGAATAGGGCGCGCGAATTAGCGTATCACTAAGCTGCTCATCGGCCTTGCTCATTGACGCTTTGGCACCCGCGAGCCGAGCTTTTGCCGCCGTCAGCTCTGCGGTTGCAGTATCGAGCTTGGCTTTCGCCACCAGCTTTCGGTCGTAAATACTTTCAATACGAGAATGTTCTTGTTGCGCTTGCTTCAAACGTGCTCGCGCTTCCTCCAAGCCTGCTTTAGCCTGCCTAGCGCTAGCTGACTGCTTCTTAGCTTTGAGCTTGACGATGACCTGACCTTGCTTGACGAAATCATCAACATCGTAATGAATACTCTCTACCTGCCCAGAAGTCTGTGCCGACACGGTGGTTTTATTGACCGCCTCCACAACACCATCGAGCACCCGCTCGCGTGAGACCAAATCATCAATAACCTTAGCGGTCGAAAACGGAAGACCGCTCTCAGCAGGCGCCATTGCGGGCAAAAGTGAGAGTAACAATAAGACTAAACGGGAGATTGGCATTGTTTTATTCCTAGTATAATGAGCGCAGCGAAACTGCTAATAACATTAATTCTAACAAACTATATCAGTAATTACTAATATAGTTTTTCTAAATGTGAAAGCATTTCGTCACAGACAGCGCCAGAGGTATTTGCTAAAGTGATTCTAAATCCGCATCTCTTAAAGAGTATAGTCATTGCTATGAACATTACGACGGCGAGCTTGCTAAAACTAATTCGTTACACCCTGCTTATTGGGATTGCAGTGTTCACCACGAGCGCCAGCGCAGCACCCTATAAATGGGTTGATCAGACAGGGCAGGTACATTACTCGCAGGTGCCACCCGCGCATTTAAAATCGAAAGAAATCAATATTGCAATTAACCCAGCTAAGACTAATAAATCCAAAGCGCAAGAAGAATCTGTCAGCGAAGAAGACTCGAATCTCAAAGAAGATAAACAGGAAAAACAGGAAAAACAACGCTTGGCACAACTTGCTCAACGCCGTAAAGAAAGCTGTACCGATGCCAAACACAACTTGATGGTGCTGGAAAACAACAACCATGTTCGCGAGAAAGTTGATGGCGAATATATCGTTCTTTCTCAAGATGAGCGCAACAAGCGCATCCAGAGACTCACCAAACAAACCGGCGATCTGTGCAAATAAAGCGATGCCACTACTATCTATAGATACCAACACCCCTGCTAGTGATAACACTTCAGGCGCATCAACACTCTCTAAAGCCGTGGCACAAATGTTAGGCAAGCCTGAGCAATATGTCATGGTAAAGCTCCGCACCGAGCAAAAACTCCTTTTTGCCGGATCCGATGCACCAGCTGCCTATGTACAGCTCAAAAGTCTCGGACTACCTCAAGACCAAACAGCGGATTATTCTGCCACTCTGTGTAAGCTTGTCGCCTCTCAATTTAATATTCCTAAAGATCGTATCTACATCGAGTTCTCCAGCCCAGAACGACATATGTGGGGCTGGAATGGTGGGACTTTTTAAGTCAAACGATGCTTTCGCGCATCCCACTAATTCGCTAGAATCTCGCTTTCCTTATCTCCTCTGGAGCGATAGCTGATGCGTGTTTCTCAATTCCCACTCAACACTCTCAAAGAAACACCTGCCGATGCTGAAATCATCAGTCATCAGCTCATGCTACGCGCCGGATTAATCAAGCGTCTGGCTTCGGGTTTATACACCTGGATGCCGCTGGGTCTGAAGGTACTACGCAATGTTGAGAAAATTGTTCGCGAAGAAATGGATCGAGCCGGTGCAGTTGAGCTATTAATGCCAACGATCCAGCCTTCCGAGCTTTGGCAGGAGTCTGGTCGCTGGGAAAAGTACGGCCCCGAATTACTGCGTTTTACAGATCGCCACCAACGTGAATTCTGTTACGGCCCAACGCACGAAGAAATTATTTCGGACGTTGCGCGCAGTAGTATCCACAGCTATAAGCAACTTCCCCTGACTTATTATCAGGTTCAAACCAAATTTCGTGATGAGATCAGGCCGCGTTTTGGCGTGATGCGTTCACGGGAATTTTTGATGAAAGATGCTTACTCTTTTCATCTCACTCAAGATTCATTAAATGAGACGTATGATGCTATGTACGCCACCTACACGCGGATTTTTGATCGCCTGGGTCTTAAGCATCGCGCCGTAAAAGCCGATACCGGCTCGATAGGTGGCAACGCCTCGCATGAGTTTCATGTGCTGGCAGATGCTGGGGAAGATGCTATCGCCTTCTCTGATACCAGCGATTATGCTGCCAATGTCGAGCTGGCAGAAACCATGCCTCAAGCAACGGCTCCTGCCGCCACGGGTTCACTGGAAAAAATCTCAACACCGGGAAAAGAATCCATTCAGGCTGTCAGCGAATTTCTAAAAGTCTCTCCACAACAATGCGTCAAAACACTACTGTTGAAAGGCAGTAATGACACCGTCATCGCACTGCTGCTGCGCGGTGATCATGAACTCAACATGATCAAAGCGGAGAAACTACCCGGCATCGATGCGCCTCTCGAACTAGCGGATGAAAAACAGATTCTCACAACCGCAGGCTGTCGCCCCGGCTCTATCGGCCCCATCGGCTTAGAAATACCTGTTTTTGCAGATCACTCCGTGATCGCCATGAGCGATTTTGTCTGTGGAGCCAACGAAGATGGTCAACACTTTACCAACGTCAACTGGGAGCGAGACCTGCCAGTCGCACAGGCAGCCGATCTACGCAATGTAATTGCTGGCGATCCCAGCCCCGATGGTAATGGCACACTTTCCATTTTGCGTGGCATTGAGGTCGGGCACATTTTTCAGCTCGGCCAGACCTATAGTGAGAAAATGGATATTAAAGTGCTCGACCCAAACGGCAAGGCAACCGTCTTGACAATGGGCTGTTACGGCATCGGCGTATCGCGCGTGGTTGCCGCAGCCATCGAGCAAAATCATGATGATTCAGGCATTGTCTGGCCTGACTCGATTGCCCCGTTCTCAATTGCGCTGGCACCGATCAACTATAAAAAATCCGTTCGCCTGCGTGAAGCGGTGGACGAATTGTATGAGTCTTTGCAAACAGCTGGCATGAACGTGCTGCTGGATGATCGCAAAGTGCGTCCCGGCTTAATGTTTGCCGATCTTGAGCTGATTGGCATTCCACATCGCATTGTTTTCAGTGAACGTGGGCTGGACGAAGGAATGCTGGAATACAAAGGTCGAAGCGACGAGGAAGCAACTAAAGTACCTATTGAAACGGTGATTGAATTCTTACAGGAAAAGCTGGCGGCTTTAACCTAGCCCGAATATTTCATGAATTACACGAGTTCTCGCTTATCTATTGATTCCA
>CAZUAW010000072.1:0-8881 GCA_964618535.1 uncultured Thiotrichales bacterium | reverse complement strand
AAATCCATTGAAACAACGACTGCTGTAGGTACCCCACGGCGAGTGACTACCTGAGCATTACCTTGCTCTGCGGCATTCACCACGGCGCTGAATTTATTCTTGGCATCCTGCAATGTCCATTGATGTACTGACATGACTCTTACCCTGTATAGCTAGATGAACAACCTAGCTATACAGTACAAGACTGAATGGCTGGGCACAAGAAAAGATGGATCATACCCATCAGCTAACAATGGGTAGTTGGACCGGAGAACTATAGCGATTGAATCTTCCCCAATTGATGCTCTAAGTCTTGTAACTTTGTTCGCTGAACTTCTGCCTGATCTCTGGCTTGTTTGACGACTTGCTCTGGAGCTTTGTCGGCGAAGTTTGGGTTATTTAACCTTGCTTCGGTTTTTTCGAGGTTATCTTTTAGTTTGGTAATTTCTTTGGTGAGGCGCTCTATTTCCGCATCGCGATCAATTAATCCTGCGAGTGGAATCAGGACTTTCATCTCGCCTACTAACGCCATTGCGGCTTGCGGTGCATCAGCCTCTTCAATCCATTCTACGGATTCTAGTTTTGCCATCTGCGTCAAATAATCGCCGGTTTTTTGGTAGCGTTGCTGGTCTTGCTCTGAGTAATTGGCGAGTAGGACGGGGATTTTTTTGCCTGGGTTGACGTTCATTTCTGAGCGGATTTTTCTGATACCGATAATAAATGTTTTTACCCAGTCGATATCAGCAACGGCTTCTGCTTGCTGCTCCGGCTCAGTTGCTTGCGGATAGGGTTCTAACTGAATAGAGTCGCCCTCTTTTCCGGTGAGGGGTTTGATTTGTTGCCAGATTTCTTCGGTGATAAATGGCATGACGGGGTGCATTAATCGCAGCAGTGATTCCAGGGTATTTATTAATGTTAGCCGCGTGCCGAGTTTTTGCGCTTCGCTGGCGGTGTCGGAAAACATGACGGGTTTAGAGAGTTCTAAATACCAATCGCAGAATTGATGCCAGGTAAATTCGTACATGGCTTTTGCGGCAATATCGAAACGGTATTTATTTAAATGCTCGTTCACGCTTGCAGCCGTATTATTTAATTCGCTGGTGATCCATTGATCGGCTACGGAGTACTCTGGTGCGATTGATTGATCTTTTGGATCATGATTTTCGCATTGCATCATGACGTAACGCGCTGCGTTCCAGATTTTATTACAGAAGTTTCGATAGCCTTCTACGCGACTTAAATCAAAGCGAATATCTCGACCCGTTGAGGCTAATGCGGCGAAGGTAAAGCGAATTGCATCGGTGCCGAAAGCAGGAATGCCATCAGGAAAATGCTTGCGCGTTTGCTCAGTTATTTTTTTAGCTTGCTCTGGCTGCATCATGTTGCTAGCGGATTTTTCTACCAGACTTTCTAAATCAATGCCGTCAATTAAATCTAATGGATCGAGTACGTTGCCTTTTGATTTAGACATTTTCTGCCCTTCGGCATCACGGATTAATCCGGTGACGTAGACTTCTTTGAATGGCACATCACCCATAAATTTCAGGCCGAACATGATCATTCTGGCGACCCAGAAGAAGATAATATCAAAACCCGTGACTAAAACATTGGTGGGATAAAAAGCATCCAGCTCGGGTGTTTTTTGCGGCCAGCCGAGGGTTGAAAATGGCCACAGCGCGGAGGAAAACCAGGTGTCTAAAACGTCGCTATCTTGAGTCAGTTTTATATCATCAGAGAGATTGTTTTTTGCTCTGGCATCGGCTTCATCTTTACCAACGTAGAATTTTCCTTCTTCGTCATACCAGGCCGGGATTCGATGCCCCCACCAGAGCTGTCTTGAAATGCACCAGTCCTGAATATTTCTCATCCATTCAAAATAGGTGTTTTCCCAGTTTTCAGGAACAAATTTAATATCGCCATTTTCTACCGCTTCTATCGCGGGCTTGGCGAGCGGCTCAATTTTTACATACCACTGATCGGTTAGAAATGGCTCAATGACGGTGCCGGAACGATCACCGCGCGGCACCATTAATTTATGGTCTTGTATTTTTTCCATCAAGCCAAGATCTTCTAAATCCTTAACAATGGCTTTTCTGGCTTCATAGCGATCCATGCGACGATATTTTTCTGGCATCTCATCATTAATGCGAGCATCAATGGTGAAGACGTTTATCTTTTCGAGATGATTTCTTTGACCGACTTCGTAATCGTTAAAGTCATGGGCTGGGGTGATTTTTACACAACCGGTGCCGAATTCTGGATCGACATAATCATCAGCAATAATGGGGATGGTTCTGCCCGTCAGCGGCAAGGCGATTTCTTTACCGACCAACGCGGCGTATCGCTCATCATCAGGATGCACGGCGACAGCGGAATCTCCAAGCATGGTTTCTGGTCGAGTTGTCGCCACGACTAAATGCCCAGAGCCGTCGGCGAGCGGATAACGCATGTGCCACATGTGGCCATTTTCTTCTTCCGACACCACTTCGAGATCAGAAATGGCGGTGTGCAACACTGGATCCCAGTTGACCAGACGTTTGCCGCGATAGATTAAGCCTTCTTCATAGAGCTGCACGAATACATCAACGACGGCTTCGGACAAACCTTCATCCATGGTGAATCGCTCACGCGACCAGTCCAACGATGCGCCCATACGGCGTAGCTGACTAGTGATCACACCACCGGAATGATCTTTCCAGTCCCAGACGCGCTCGATAAACTTCTCACGACCGAGATCATGGCGGGTCTTGCCTTCTGCATTGAGCTGACGCTCGACCACCATTTGGGTGGCGATGCCAGCATGATCTGTGCCGGGCTGCCACAAAGTATTGTCGCCGCACATGCGATGGTAGCGGGTCAGCGAATCCATCAAGGTATCTTGAAACGCGTGCCCCATGTGCAAGGTGCCGGTCACATTGGGCGGCGGGATCATGATGCAATACGGTTTGCCCTCACCGGATGGCTTGAAATAGCCGTTTTTCTCCCATTTCTCGTACCAATGGCGTTCAATTTCGTGAGGGTTGTAAGTTTTATCCATGTGTTTCGAGATTAGTGCCGCAAAGCATTGCAGTATAACCGACTCAGAGGCTATCGTTGAGCGTGATTTTGTGGTGCAATATCCGGTTCCTGTGCTCAGTTAAATAGATAGTGAGCACACTTACTCTTTCAGTTTGGAGAACGATCCATGTCGATGGACGATCAAGATGGCGAAATCTGGCTAGATGGCGAATTTATTCCCTGGCGAGATGCGAAAGTGCACGTTTTAACGCATACCCTACATTACGGGATGGGTGTTTTCGAGGGTGTTCGGGCTTATAAAGCGGAACAAGGTACGGCCATTTTTCGCTTGGAAGAACACACCAAGCGACTGCTGAATTCTGCGAAGATTATGAATATGCCTGCGCCGTTCGACTACGAGACGCTGATGCAGGCGCAACTGGATGCGGTGAGCCGTAATAATTTACAAACTGCTTACCTGCGCCCGATGTTCTTTTATGGCTCTGAAGGCATGGGGTTGCGTGCGGACAATCTTAAGGTTCATGCGATGATTGCTGCTTGGGAGTGGGGATCATATCTTGGCGCTGAGAATATGGAAAAAGGTATTCGCATCAAGACTTCCTCCTACACGCGTCATCACGTCAATATCAGTATGTGTAAAGCCAAAGCGAACGGCAATTACATCAACTCGATGCTGGCGCTACAGGAAGCAATTACCGATGGTTATGATGAAGCGATGTTGCTCGATGTGGACGGATTTGTCGCAGAAGGTAGCGGGGAGAATATCTTCATTGTACGTGAAGGTATTATTTTTACGCCTGATTTAACCTCAGCTCTGGATGGCATTACGCGTAATACAATTTTTCAGTTAGCAACCGAGCTGGGGCTTAAGATTCGTGAAAAACGCATTACCCGCGATGAAGTCTATATTGCAGATGAAGCGTTCTTCACGGGTACCGCTGCGGAAGTGACGCCGATTCGCGAGGTCGATAACCGTACCATCGGCAATGGCGGACGCGGCCCAATTACCACGCAACTACAAGCGCTATATTTTGATGCCGTGCATGGCAGGCTGGATAATCATCAGAACTGGCTAAGAACTGTTAATAGCTAGTGTTTCAGCTGTCACCAGGCTTCCAGACACCAAAAGCTTCTTGAGTGGGTGGCGGTGGCGGAGGTGGTATGACTTGCTGCTCAATTTGGTTGAGAACATGTTCGGCAAAACCATTTAAGTCACCCAAAATCTCACGTTTTTTGGGTGGAGCCATTTGTTGGTGCGCCAGAATGAAACCGGTCAATGCCGAAAGGTACTGAGCGGCAACCATGTCATCCTTGGTGCGACTATCATGGCTTTGCAAAGCCTCTTTTACGTCCTTTAGAAGTTGCTCTGACAGCTGAAATTCATCACTCATAAATGTTTCCGAATAGTCTGGTGGTTTGAACTCAACATAAAGCCACAGATTTGCTACAGGTACAAGGATACAAATGGAAAATAAATCTATCTTAATTTCTGGATGCTCCTCTGGGATTGGACTGGCGACCGCCGAAGTCCTTAAAAAACGCGGCTACCGGGTATTTGCGACCGCTCGAAAAACGGCTGATGTTGAACGCCTGAAAGAAAAAGGATTTGAGAGTTTTCAGCTGGACATGGCGGATTCTGATTCGATTATTCATTGCGTTGAACAAGTCTTGGCCGCCACCAATGGCAGCTTATATGCATTGTTTAATAATGCCGGGTTTGGTATTCCTGCAGCGGTGGAAGATCTCAGCCGTGAAGCCTTGCGCGTTCAATTTGAAACCAATGTGTTTGGGTTGATCGAGCTGACCAACCTTATTATTCCGGTGATGCGCAAACAAGGCGAAGGTCGAATTATTCAGAACAGTTCTGTGTTGGGGCTTGCACCTTTTCCTTTTCGTGGCGCTTACAATGCAAGCAAATTCGCGATTGAAGGGATTAGCGATACTTTGCGAATGGAGCTGCTCGGAAGCGGCATTGTGGTTTCACTGATCGAACCAGGCCCCATCATTAGCCAGTTTCGACAAAATGGTTATCGAGCCTATTTAAAATATATTGATGGAAAAAATAGTTACTATAAAAACAATTATGCAGCGATGGAAGAACGACTCTTAAAAGAGGGGCCTGTCGCTCCTTTTACGCTGCCACCAGAAGCTGTTGCTGAGAAGGTCATTCATGCGCTGGAATCACCTCGCCCTAAGATTCGATATTACGTCACTAAGGTTACTTATATTTTTGCTTTTTTAAGAAGGGTTTTACCTTTTTGGCTGCTAGACAAAGTACTGCTAAAAGCATCAGGGAGTGGCTCCCGCTAGCTCGGAACGCTAAAACACCTTGGGTAATATTACCTATTGACGTGACAAAAAGTTAACTTTCAATAGCCCACAAAATACTGTGACTAACCTCCTGATAAATTCGAGTTGCGCGCGCTTATAGTCAAGCCTCACTCAAATTGAAAGGAATCAATACCATGAAACTTATCCAGACTCTTGCAGCAGTTGGCACACTGGTTTTCACCTTCAACGTTTGCGCAGACCCCGTTAACATTAACGCTGCTAATGCTGAGAATATTGCAGAGAACTTAAAAGGTATCGGCGCTAAAAAAGCAGATGCGATTGTTAAATTCCGCAAGGACAATGGTAAATTCAAAGCGGTCGAAGAGCTGGACCAGGTGAAAGGGATTGGCGCAAAAACGATTGAGAAAAATCGTAGTGACATCCTGCTTTCAGCAGCGAAGAAAAAGTAGCTATCGAATCTTCAATACATCGTCACACCAGTGGCGGTGTATTCTCACTCTGCTGGTATTAAGCCTCTTTCTCTGAGCGCATTCAGCACATCATCCACTGATTTTTCGAGCGAATCCGATCCTGTTTCGGCAATCACTTCTGCATTTTCCGGCTCTTCGTAGGGCGAAGTGATGCCAGTAAAGTCTTTAATTTCTCCTGCTCTGGCACGGCGATAGAGTCCTTTTACATCGCGTTTTTCACAAACATGTAGCGGCGAGTGGCAATAGACCTCAATAAAATCCCCTTCATTTACCAGCGCCCTGACTTGCTGGCGGTCTTTTCTAAACGGTGAAATAAACGCTGTCAGCGCAATCACGCCAGATTCGATAAACAGCTTGGACATTTCACCAACACGACGAATATTTTCCTGACGGTCTTCATCACTAAAGCCGAGATCTCCGCAAAGACCATGCCGAACGTTGTCCCCATCAAACACAAAAGTACGACAACCTAGCTCGTGCAGTTTTTCTTCTACCGAATGCGCAAGCGTTGATTTACCGGAACCAGAGAGGCCTGTGAACCACAAAATGGCGCTTTTATGATTATTTTGAGACTGGCGACGATTCCGTGTCACCGTGGCGCGATGCCAAACTGTGTTGGAGGAGTTTTTAGTTTGTGTAGTCATAAAGTCTGAATACCATGAGCAGTTAGCGATATGTTCTCCGTTTTTGACAACTTTCTCTGTGACGGTTCACTCGAATATCAATTTTTTTTTGATTAATACTCCAATTAACACTGATCGCAGTGCTTTCGATAAACCAAATGTCACGATTCGGCAACAATTAAACTATCTCTTGCAACCGATAAGGTGTTTTCTCGACCCATTAAATTTAACAGCACAACTACGCGTTCATCGCCCGAATCAGCTTTTACGATGGCTTTAATACCTTCAAGTGAACCATCAATAATATTGACCTCTGAACCAGCATCAAAAAGATGATCACTCTGCACATGCAAGCCGTTACCCGAAGATTCCAGCTGCTTTAAAGACTCAATCAATCCAGCCGGTGCCTGAGCAGGGGTATCCCCAAAGCGCACCAGTTTACTCACACCTAAAGTTGAACGTATTGGCGCAAAACTATCCTGATTCTCAACCAATTGGATAAACAAATATCGTGGAAATAATGGCTCCACAACATCAACCCACTTGCCATTACGGCGCTTGGATGTTTTCAGCTGAGGCAAATAAACCTGATATCCCTGCGCCGCAAGGTTCTCTTCCGCTCGCGATTCCTGGCGTGGCTTGCTGTGAATGACGTACCATCTATCCTGCATGTTACTCTCCGTAATTATGGTGCTTATTCTTTCATATCCGATGAATTGAATCGAATTTTAGCGGTCACTCGCTTTTTACTACAGAACTCAGAAACTCTATGTCTTTGTCACTTGGCGCATACAATATTTTTACAGATGCTTGGTTAAACGAATTTTTTCCAGAGGATCTGCCTGCCGACTGGAGAATCGAATACTACAGCAATGAATTTGACCTACTGCATTTGCCAGCTAGTCTTTGGGATGATGCTGAATTTAATTTACTTGAAATGACTTTACCAGATGAGATGACGGGCATTTTAGAAGTCACTCAACCGCTCACACAACACCAACGCTGGGCCGAAGTAACCTCTTGGGCGGAACAACAGAATACCATTTTGGCGGTCGGAGAAGGCGCGGCACAATGCTCAGAAAAAACCCGTCAATTCACCATTGGTGAAGATTGCGGCACTGCAATGTCAGCGGTGTCGGATAATCTGCAACTACTCCGGTTACAGCCAAAGCCATTTAACTTAAAACAGATGAGAGCAGAGCTTGAGAAGTTACTACATACTGATCACGATGAAGCTTTGGTGATTCTGGATGGAACACCCGCCCAGCTAGACCAGACTCGAACACTTATCGAATTGATGGGGCTGTAGCAGCTAAACTGCCATTTGGAGACTATATAATGCTTGAGTACGTTTTCTTTAGTGAAAAATATCGGCTTCTATTTGGCGAGTGTCTAACTGAGCACGCAATCAAATTCGAAACTGCGACAGATTCCATTGAAGACACCCTGTTCATTTCCATTGAAGAACCAGAAGACAGCAACCTTTGGGACTTGATCGATGAAAGATTTGATGCGCTAAATGAATTGGATCAGGCAGAAATTGAGCAAGGCATGGATGGTATGAGCGGTGCAGGGATTTATATCGAATTGAGTACTGGAGAAAACACCCTCGCGACAGTCAATCCAGATGTGATGAATCGAATGCTTTCTGTCATTAGTATGGATGAATTCAATGCCTTTGTAGAGACCATTGTTCACAGCGTTGAGAAACCGGATGACTCTTCGATTTGCCAGCAGCTTGAAAAAGCAGACAGTGAATGAGAAAACCGCGCGTTTATGTAGACACCGGTTTGGATGCTGGGGCAAAAGTGGAATTACCTGCGACGGCCAGTCACCATGTTTTTCGTGTGTTAAGAATGCGGGTCGGCGATGAGATCACACTGTTTAATGGTTTATCAGATGAAGAATTTACCGCGGAAATTACGCTCGCGGAACGTAATCAGAACAGGGTTCAGATTCATCATTCAAAGCCTGTAGATACTGAATCACCGCTAAATCTGTCTCTGGTCCAGGCAATTAGCGCTGGCGATAAAATGGACTTTACGATCCAGAAAGCAGTGGAGCTTGGGGTCAAAGAAATTACACCCATTTACAGCAGCCGATCTGCGCCAATCTTTAAACCTGAGCGATTAACAAAACGCCTGGCGCATTGGCAGCAAGTAATCATTAGCGCGACAGAGCAATCGGGGCGAACGCGGCTTACGAAGCTTGCGATGCCTCAAAATTTTAGGGTACTGCTGGAAAACCAAGTAACGCCTGAATCATGCTTTATGCTTGACCCACGCTCAGAAACGGCATTTTCGAGCCGCACTGTCTGTGACGATTACGTTCAATTGTGGGTCGGCCCGGAAGGTGGCTTTAGTGCTGACGAGATTGCGCTGGCCTCGGCCACTGGCGTCAAACCGGTATCATTTGGACGCCGTATTCTGCGCACAGAGACAGCAGGTATCGCTGCTGCCGCACTATTGCAGGCTAAGTTTGGGGATCTATGAGGCCTAG
>CAZUAW010000071.1:0-8940 GCA_964618535.1 uncultured Thiotrichales bacterium | reverse complement strand
TAGATTCTTTTCTGGTTAAGAAAAAGCGAGGCTTGTCCTCGCTTTTTTGTGTCTATTGGTTTTGTAGGACGTATTGGATTGTGAGTCAGCATGAACCTAGAAAAATCAGTTGGATCACGAAAGTCTACGAAATCCATTGACGCATCTGGCAAATCAGAAAAATCTCTTATCACCAGCAAGGTGACCACGAGTTCTTCTGGTTCACCATGCACGCCAATGGCTTACGCATCTTTTTCGTGCCCAACTGATTTTTCTAGGATGAAATGAAGTACTTTGATGGAGTGAGAGATATATGGAGGGTAGGAATT
Organism: uncultured Thiotrichales bacterium; assembly: GCA_964618535.1. Taxonomy (GTDB): domain Bacteria; phylum Pseudomonadota; class Gammaproteobacteria; order UWMA-0217; family UWMA-0217; genus HyVt-560. Next base: position 8,632 of record CAZUAW010000071.1, on the reverse strand, counting down.
GAGTCAATTCTCAGCATTGTGATAACCAGGGCAGTGGTTGGCTCTAGTTTACGGCGAATTCCGGCGTATTATCATCAATCTCAGGTTTAGTTTTTTACACGGTTCGATTGGGTCAGTGCTTGTGAGCCTTCAGCAATACTAATCTGAGAATCATGATTCAACAAAGAGGTATTGTTCATCACCTGAAGATTTTTTGCGCCAGGGAAATCAATCCGAATACCACTACGGCCATTTTTATGTGTGGTGTTATTGGCAATCACAATATCTTCAGCAAGCCCTGAGCCGGCAGGGTGTTTATAAACGACGATACCATTTTTAGTGACACCTTCAATCAAGTTATCGTAAACAAGGATATTTTTGAGATCTGCTTTTCCTTCCGTTGTTAATGAAATTCCTTCACCATCAACATGACGGACAGTGTTGTTGTAAATCTCAATATTTTGGGTTGGCGGCACTGGATAATCCAGAAGGCCACCAGCGTCAACATAGATACCTAATCGGTTAATATTATAAATTTTATTATGGTGGACTTTTCCGTTGCTGCATCCTTCTTTTATATCGATGCCTTCTCCCCCATGAATTGGATTACCCCCGGTTGTGATTTCGTTGTAACGAATCTCAAAACCATCGACTCCGTTGGCCAGTGTGATTTGCTCATTCCAGCCCCCATTGTTGGCTAATTCAATTTTATTATTTTCAATAATCAGGGCTTTGATCCCCTGAAAATGATATTTATTTGGGTCATCTTTCCAAGGGACTCCCCAAGCGGCTATTCCAGAACTCACCGTATTGTAAGTATGATTTCCTGTAATCGTAATATCTGTTCCTGGCCCTTCAATATAGATGCCTATGTCACGAGCATCCTCAATTTTCATTCCTGAAACGTAAATATAACTCTGTCCTTTGATTTTTATTCCATCGTCTTTAATGATTACTTTTTGTTCATCACCAGGAAAAGCTTTAAGAGTAACGGGGCGGTTTTTTATGCCAGATTTTTTGATTTCTATAGGGCCTGTATAGATTCCTGCTTTAACAACTACGGCTTCTCCGGCAGCGACTATTTTCAGTGCTTGCGAGATAGATTTTAATGGAAGGTTTAGCGTTCCAGGGTTGGAATCAAGGGCATTCACACTGTTTTTGTCTACATAATATATGCGGCTTGGCGGAAGGTTTTCTGCACTCGTTAGAGGGGTGTTTTCGTGACTCAGAGAACGGTAGTCAGTAGTGCTTGATGTGGATAAGTAAGGTCGTGCTGAATTTTTATTTAGGGATTGATTATTTGAGTCAATGTCGCAACTTGCAAATAAAATGATAGAAAAAAATAGTAGTGTGGTTCTAGAAAAAAAATTCATTATATTCAAGGTTATTTGGTTTTTGTAAAACTAGGGGGCACTAGTGTAGTGTATTGAACTAATGGCAGATATAGAAAGCCAGCAAATACGCGAGTGTTAGGCGCAGTCCGCAGTTAATAGTGGTTCTATTAACAAGGGCTGCAACACCGCAATCGCGTATTTACTGGCTTCCCGAAGGGCGATCCGAGGCAGGCCATCTGCGGTGTTGCGTCCTCTTAAGGTAGGGAAACTAGCTTTGCGAGGACGCGCCTAACAGCTGACCCGCCTCGACTCGTCTATATCAGCCATTAGTCCGATACACTACACTCTATAATCGAAGTTGCCGATGAATCCAGAAAGCATACATTGCAACCAGTAGAATCTCGGATACATAGGTCGCCATGACGGCACCTTTCCAGGAAAAAAGAGCAATGAGTATGATCGAAAGTACTACATTCATTAAGGCGGTGATCGCAAGCGCCGTACCCCTTGCTTTAGCATGTCCACTGGTCATCAAAACTGCCCCAAGGATTCGGTGAGTTGTTGCCACTGCTGGCATCAGAGCCAACCAGGCCAGTATGATCCCTGCCTCAGCAAATTCCTCTCCGAGCATGAGTGGAATCATCGGCCCAAGCAGAATCAGCGCCACTGCCGTGAACGCCAGGTAAATTGCGAGAATGAGACGAAAACTGCGAACCTGCTCCAGAGATGCACGCAAACTACCGTGACCAGCCCTGAACATCGCAGTCAACTTGACCATGATCAGCGCATAAACTGGCACATAGGCAAAACTCATCAATCGATAAGCAACAGTATAAACACCAGCAATTGTTTCACCCTTCATACGAACAATCAGTGTCTTGTCTACATCACCAAAAACAGTCTCGGAGGCGGTTCCTATCGCAAATGCAAAACCTTCCGAGAATGACATTGGTTTAAGAGGTTGGCTGAAGATTGGCCGTCCTAGGCGTTGCCAGATCATCCATAACATGATGGTCATCATGATGATCATTACCGCAGCTTGTAGCATCGCCCACTGAGCTGGAGAGGGATGGGGTTGTACTATGATGAAGATAATCAGCGTTACAAATCGAGTCGCAGCCCAGATAAGTCGAATCATTGCTGCGGATTTGGTTCGTTCCATTGCAAGCAGACTTGCCCAACTTAGCTCAACTACCCGTAGAGTAATCATATCGCTGATCAACAGTGGTATTAGAATACGCCAGTCAAAGGCTGCGCCCAAAATCAGCGGGGCGGTTAAGACTAGAAAGAGCGTGAGGAGCGCCGAAATCAAAATCGTGACGGTAATGCTGGTACCCATCCATTGCCTGATCAGGGAATGATCCCGGGAAACGTGTTTGATCAGCAGATCTGTTGATCCCCAGGAGGCCAGTGGTTGCATCAGCCCAACCAGCGCGGCCGTACCTGCATATTGACCGATGCCCTTAACGCCCAGAGCGCCCGCCAAGATAAAAAAGAAAGCGGCTTGTAAGCCAAGACGAATAACTTCAGCGCTACTTACCCAGGAGGTTCGACGAGCCATAGGATTGGAACTAAGCTTTCTAAGCTTGTTTATCACTTTATTATGGCCATTTTTGTTGGGCTGGTGCTACTTCCTGACTGCACCGTCGCCTCCCAGCGTGACCGATTTTTTGCGCTTTGGGACTCTGTTACTTTGAATGCTTGGATGCACTGAGATTGCAATAACAAAAGCCAGTATCAACCACCACTGGCGTTGATAGGTTGCTTCAACGCTAAAGCTCACTATCGCCATGACAATATGTGCAGCCAATATCCCTGCTGTAGCTCGTGAGAAAAAATCGCCCTTGCGAGCACCGTTTGCCTTGTGTTTGAGTCGAATTCTAAATATCCTCAGGATGGGTTCGGCAATAAAAATTAAATAGGCTAAGAACCCTAAAGCCCCCATTTCAACCAGCATCCATATTGCTGAATTGTGGATAATAATTTCGTGTTCTTCAAGGAATACAGATAGTCCAATACCCAGGTAATTGCTTTGTGCAACCTTGTTGAGTCCGTCTTGTATTAAAATCAGGCGGTGAGAGACGTTGTCGGGTCTGCTGTCAATATCTTCGATAATCATCTCTGGTATTGGCGAAAATATCACAGCGACCACTAATATTCCCGACAGGATTATCCAAACAGGTCTAATTTTGATCGGACGCATCACAGCGACCACTGCAAGACCTAATACTGCGACAATCCAGGCACCCCGAGATATCGATAGCAACAGACCAATGGTGAGGATTCCTCCAAAAACCAGGGTCGTGTACTGGCTTTGATACAAATCCTTGCCCATGGCTGCAAGCAGCACCAGACCAACTGCTGTGAGAGATCCATAATGATTAGGGTCGTAGTAGCCGCCTGCAAATCTGGACTCGATAAAGCGTTGTGTGACGAAATTGATACCAAGGAAAAACTCTACCATACCAATGATTGTGAATACGACTGAACCCAGCAGTAAAGCTCTTGTTGCCTGGAGGATGGCGTGCTCCTTCTCGCGGGAAAATTGCTGCCAGTTAAGCAATGAAACCAGCAGCACCACCGACCCAATCACCTTGACAATAATCGCGTGACTGAGCACTTCACCATTAATGACGCCGCCAAGCATAGCCCCATATATCATCACTAGAGGGAAGAGCATAGGCGCGATCAGCAGTGAGCGCCGAGTCACCGTCAGACGTCCTAGCAGCATCAGGCTAGCAAGGAGGATAAAAAAGTCCGTTGGAGCCAGTCGAGTAATACCAGCGAGCGGGATCTGTAGAGGTATGAAGAACACGGAGCTTAAAATTAGCCACGAGTAAGTATCTAGCCGAGTTTTAGTTTTAGTTCGCATTAGTCATACATTTTTTTTGTTTTCCACCATGAGGAGATACCGAGAATGGTGGAAAGACCGGTGCGATCCCAGTGAGGCACAGTAATTGTGTTAATCATCATATCGCCACTCAGTGCGTCAACCAGGGTATCTCCAACCAGTAGCGCAGGGTGATTGCCATGAGCAGAACGCCAACGGGTGATTAACTCAAATTTTTCATCGGAACCAATTTCTTGCCAATCACCATTGTCATCACGCCCTGATCCAGAAATAACATCGAGATTAAAAGCCTTTTCAATGGCGGGTCTATATGAACTTAGCGCTGCTGTTACGATGACTCCGGTAACACTCGGAGCAACTGCGACAGCAGCCAGTGCTGGCCGAGCATGTTCACGTAGTCGATTGGCAAGTAGCTCAAAATAGGATTTTGACAGGGCAGAATCAAGTGCAAGAATTCGGCTGTCTAGATTCCTCTTGATAAAATCATGACTGATGAGCCGCAGTTTTTTAGCCAGTCTAATCACGCCCAGGGCAATGCTGTGGCGATAGGCGTGTTCACGCCAATAAATGTGCGCAAGACAATTGACTGCATCACGAAAGGAGTCGGTTGTTAAAGTACCATCCAGATCGAGAAACAGCTGTAGTTCAGCAGTCGATACGGTTGGGTTTGCAGTATTTTTGGGAAGAATCGGATCACCCAGCAAGTCTGGAGAATTCAAGTGTGCCAAATCACCATCGCAAAAATGTGCGATTTCACCGGAAACAAGTGTGTATTGATCCTTAGTAATTACTCGCCCGAGCGTAGATGCCAAGGCGAACACGATGACTCTGGCGTGAGGATCAATTTCATTGATGGTCTGCACGATAGTATTCACTGTGCCGCCAGAGTCGATAGAATCATCCACCACGATGACCGGCCCCGAATTTCGATTCGAGAGCACTTCGCTCAATTGTTCAAACTGCTGCCCGGTAACACTTCGTTTTGCTTTACTCAGTTTTTCACTGACTTTAACCATCGACTTGAACAACAGCTTCTTATATGACTGGCGAATAGGTTCAGGCGCAAGTTTTACCCATAACTGTCGTATTTTTTTTCGTGAGCCGGTGGATGAAGGACGAGGAAGATTCAATGAAATAGTTTGAGCGGCACCTGAGCCTTCAGCAAATGCTCGTGCAGGCGCTGTTCCACTGCGAGCGATACCCAAGACGATCGAGGGTTGACCATATAACCGCTCGATCATTCGTCCAGTGTTAGTTGCCGTGCGCATGACTTCTGCATGTGTGAGCGTTGTCGTCATTGAGAGTTTCCTGCAACTGTTTGATACAGCGCCATCGTGGGTTGAATCATATTATCCAGGGAAAAGTGCTGCTCAAAACGAGCGCGACCAGCCTTCCCCATAGCGAGTAAAAGATCAGGATCGCTGACCAGTTTTAAAATGGCTTTTTGCATGGCCGATACTGAACCCGATGGAACAACCAGGCCTGTATCTCCGTCAATAACCACTTCACTGATTCCACCAACATCACTCGCAATCACAGGAAGTCCGGCTCGCATGGCTTCAATAATACTTAATGGAAGACTTTCCCATCGGGTTGGTAAGACGAATAAGTCAGCAGCAAGCAGCTCAGTTTCAACGCTGTCAATCGCACCTTTCCAGACAATGCTATCGACAATTTTAAGTTCATTTGCCAATTCGCGGGCTTCTTCCATCAACGAGCCATTACCGACAAAAACCAGTTCAACTTTTCCCACAGGTAATTGGGCTACTGCTCGCAGTAGTGTGGCTTGATCTTTTTGGGTTTCAAATCGTGCCACACAAATGATGCGGCAGGGATCAGTAGGTACTGTTGATGCTGAGGTGGTGATATCAGTGTCTGGAAGGCCATTATGGATCACCGTAATCTGGTCTGGATGTACCACACCCCGCTGGATTCCGAGATCACGTTCAAATGATGAGACAGCGATTACAGCATCAGTACGATGGCGCAAACTTCTTTCGATCATCCAGCCGACAGTTGACTCAAGTTTGGGTGTTCCAGGCGCAAAAACCCAGCTGTGAGGGGTATACACTACTGGGACCTTAAGTCTTGGCCCAATCACGCGACAAAGTGCACCCGCAGTCGATGCTTGGGCTGAGATCAGGTCGGGAGCAAATGCTCGCAGGCCACGACTAAGTGCCATCAGCGCCCTGATATTGGTTACCGGATTGAGGCTTCGAGCAAGGAACCGAACTGCTTCCCACTGCAGCCCGTCAGCCTCTAACCTTTCGGTATAGTGGCCTTTGCCTGGCACAAAAAATCGCACGGAATGACCCTGACGACTCAGTTCCTGCGCAACAAATGCGGCGTAAATAGAAGCGCCTCCGATAATATCGCTACGATGGAAAACAAAAGCGATCTGCAAAGGACGATGGTCGGTTGGATTATTCATCTGTAAATATTTAGTGTCCTAGGCCAGTAAAATGAGCGTTGAGAAATGGGGATTGGTTAAGTGTTCATCCGTTTATTGTTATTTTAAATGGACAAAACGTGAAAACCAGCCGTGGAGCGGCTTCCTCGAAAAACCAAGAGGTACCCTTAAGGCTCCATCGTTAATAGGCTCCGTCTCTTGTAATCACTACCCTGATCGTTTTAAACAAGATCGTAATGTCATACCAGATTGACCAGTTTCGCACATACCAGGCATCTAAATGAACCCGTGTTTCATAGCTTAAATCATTGCGACCACTGATTTGCCAAAGCCCAGTGATTCCCGGAGATGTTTCCAGATAATAAAATTGGCTGTAGCCATATCGTTTCAGCTCTTCACGCATTACGGGGCGTGGGCCAACCAGACTCATATCACCCTTAAAGACATTCCACAGCTGCGGTAGTTCATCAATACTGAATTTGCGCAAGAATTGCCCAATCGCAGTGATCCGTGGATCCTCTTTGAGTTTTTGCTCTTCTTCCCATTCCTGGCGTAAGCGAGCATCGCTGGCAAGCAGCTGTTTTAGAACGGTTTCGGCATCTGTTCGCATTGAACGAAATTTATAGCAACTGAACTGTTTCCCACCTTTCCCCATTCTCTTCTGAGCGAAAAAAGCGGGGCCACCATCCGATCTAATTTTCCAGCTGAAATACAAAAAAATGGGAGAAAATATCGTCAATAGAATACTAGACCCAATCAAATCAAAAATACGTTTGGCCAACCGGCTGCCTTTTCGTCCAAGGTTGTTCCTTACCCGCATATGCAGGACTTCATGGCGAAAAATAGGCGTTACTTCGGTTCCTAGTAACGGTAGCCCCCGTAGAGGCGGGATAATGCTCATATTAAATCGAGTTGAAGTGAGTTTTTCAATCAACCCATCGTGGGTTTTATAGTCGTCTGCTTCAAGTGCGAGCACCAGATAGGCTGAGCCTTTTTCTTGCAAATTATCCAGTTTGTCGAAAGAAAAAGGAAAGACAGGAAAAGTCTTTGATCTGCCGTTAATGACATCGTTAACTTCATCGCTTATCGATTCTGCTTCCATGGCTGATTTTTTAAGATCCATCAATGCAATGACATTGAACCCCATGAGAATGTTGCTCTCGATTGCTAGTGCACTTAAGAGTGCATTCTTTCCCGATCCAATCACTATCGTTGGCGTAAACCAGGTACCAGCATGCATCATCCATCGTTTCACCATGATTCTACCAACCGGTACAATAATGAGAACGAGTAACCAGGTTGTGAGTAACCAGCCACGCGAAATTTGTTCTCGAATGAGGAACAGATAACCAAGGGTTAACGCCGCAACAATGAATACGATCTTAAGGAACTCTGCATATTCTTCCCAGAAACCTTTAAACCGATGGTAGTGTCCCGCATTGCCATTGAGGACTAGCATCAGCAGCATCGGCATTAGAAATAGCGTTGGATAAACGGAAATTGCGGTTTCAACGCTGACGCGTATCAAATCGGGATGAAGGTTCTCTCTGAATCCAGAAGCAAAATAAAAACCCAGGACAACCGATAGGGTAAACAAGATGACATCACTTGCGATCAGGCAGAATCGTTTAAAAGAGGATGCTCTCTTATAAAGATGGCCTCGTTCAAACATTTTGGCTTTGTCTCTCAATAGCTCGTCTTTCTCAAGTGCGGGCTTAGTATTGACGATTGTATGCTTTCCCAAGGTCATTAATCTCTCCACAAACATAAATAAGATTGTGATGAATAAACGGTCTATTCGACCCGCATCCGACTTAGTCCGTAATACTAAAGCAGTAAACCTCCATGAATACTGGTTGGCACCGGATCAGTCAGCCATTAATCGCTGACGACCAGGTTAGGTGTCCTTAACAGATGGATTTACCATCCAGAACAGATTTTTTCCGGTTCGCCATCAGCAAAATGAACGCCATCCAGAATATTCCGAAGCCCCCTCCACCACCGCTATCGTTCGTCGGGGTTTGCGCTGGATTTGGTGTTTCATCTGGTGTTGGTACT
>CAZUAW010000070.1:0-8975 GCA_964618535.1 uncultured Thiotrichales bacterium | reverse complement strand
TGAACAAAAATATCAATCCCACGCCATAGAGCACGTAGTTGCTCCAACGATCCCGCCTGTTCGAGAGGACAGGCTGGCAACTTGGTCACGGGCAGTTAGCCCATGTCATTTATCCCTTAAACCCATTCCCATGAAGGAGCATATTTCGAAGATCTTTGTCTGGTACAGGCGAGGTCGATGTCAAAGGTGGTGCGTTTATCGTCATTGATAGAAATGCCATTCGCAAACATATCCCAGTTGGCTCGGCGCTTGCATAATGCTCGAATTCGGAACACGCGTTTTCTATGCCGCTGTATGAATCTGGTTAATCAGATCCTCCATAACTGTGGAACTAAAACATAAAAAATGCGACCAACTCCGATAATCCTAAATTCAAATTTTCTTCTCTGCCCACCGGCAAGTACTATTACGTTCACGTGAAATACAGGGATATCATCGGATGAAAAAAGTAGCAGTTTTTATTGGCACACGGCCAGAAGGCATCAAAATGGCACCAGTCATTAAAGCACTGGAAAAGGCTGAAGGTTTTCAGCCCATTGTGATATCCACTGGACAGCATCGGGAGATGCTAGATCAGGTCATTGAGATTTTTGAGCTGAGTGTCGATGACGACCTCGCGGTGATGATGCCCAACCAAACGCTCGCTTCGCTAACGTCGAGATTAATGCAGCGTATTGATGATGTTCTGGAAAAATACCAGCCTGATATGGCGTTGGTGCAAGGGGATACCACGACGGTTTTAACCGCTTCATTGGCCTGCTTTTATCGGCAAATTCCTGTTGGTCATGTGGAAGCAGGGCTGAGAACCGGTGATCTGACATCGCCTTTTCCGGAAGAAGCTAACCGTAAACTGGCAGGGACGCTGGCAACTCTGCATTTTGCTCCCACTGAAGTCTCCGAGCAAAACTTGCTCAGAGAGCATGTGTCAGCTGACAAGGTCATTGTCACCGGTAATACGGTGATAGATGCGCTGCTGCTAGAGCGTCAGAAGCAGGCAGAGAAAGGTGATAGCTCTATCAGTGAAAGCATTGACGAATCTCTGGCTGAGTACCTGCCTGCGGATTGGAGAACCTCGCCTTATGTACTGGTGACCGGTCACCGACGTGAGAATTTTGGTGATGGTTTTTTGCAGATTTGCAAGTCAATGGCTGAGCTTGCTGACAGATTTCCAGAGTACCTGTTTATTTATCCGGTACACCTCAATCCCAATGTCCAGCAGCCGGTGAATGAAATACTCGCGGATATTCAAAATGTGTTGTTGATTCCACCGCAAGGTTATCGCAATTTTGTTGCGCTGATGGCGAACTCCAGGATGATTCTGACGGATTCCGGTGGTGTTCAAGAAGAAGCACCATCGTTGGGCAAGCCTGTGCTGGTGATGCGTGATACCACTGAGCGGCCTGAGGGCGTCGATGCTGGTACGGTCAAGCTGGTGGGTCCCAATATGGAGCGAATTATCGAGGAAACAGCCAAATTACTTTCTGATGATGCGGCTTATGCCGCGATGGCAAGCGCGCAAAATCCCTATGGAGATGGACAGGCGGCGGCTAGAATTGTCGCTTCGCTCAAGGAATATTTCGATACTTGAGCGCAGAGAGTGTAAAGCTAACGGGGCTAAGAAATTCCAAATTTCTTGAGTCGATAACGGAGCTGCCTTAGGGTCATGCCGAGTTTTTTAGCCGCCGCCGTTTTGTTCCAGCGTAAATCTTCCAGTGCGGCGACGATGGCAATCCGTTCCTGGTCTGCCATCGATTCCATGAATTGTCCGTCGGTAGGTTCTGCTGCTGTGGTTATTGCTGCAACCGTTTCAGGGATGCCTAAGTCTCCAATCTCAATCAACGCATTGTCTGCCAGCGTTGCTGCTCGCTCCAGCATGTTAGTGAGTTCGCGGACGTTGCCGGGGAAAGGGTATTCGTTCAGTGCGGTAAGCGCATTCTCTGAAAGTAGTTTGGTTTCGTTGCCCCAGTCGCTGGCGATTCTTTTTAAGATTGATGCTGCCAATAGTGCAATATCTTCTGATCGATCACGCAGCGGTGGAACGGTCAGTTCGATAACATTGAGGCGATAGTAAAGGTCTTCGCGAAAGCGTTCAGCGGCAATTTCTCTCTTCAAATCCCGATGAGTGGCGCTGAGAATTCGCACATCTACGGTTTGTTCTTGTGAAGCACCCACGGGTTTTATGGCGCGTTCCTGAATGGCTCGCAGCAGTTTTACCTGCATCTTTAGCGGTAGGTCTCCAACCTCATCCAAAAACAGAGTGCCGCCATCAGCGGCGCTAAATAGCCCTGGTTTATCTGCAATCGCGCCACTAAAGCTGCCTTTGATATGACCAAAAAATTCACTCTCTACCAGTTCTGCCGGAATGGCTCCACAGTTTACTGCGATGAAAGCGCCATCTGTACGTGCGCTGCGTTGGTGCAATTCGCGTGCAACCAGTTCTTTGCCGACACCAGATTCGCCGTGGATGTAGACCGGAGCTTGTCCACGAGCGAGTTTTTCGATCAGTTTTCTGAGTTTAACCATCTGCGGTGAGTCACCCAGAAGTCGTGATTGTGTTACATCCGGTTCTGGTGGGGAGAGTTTCAATGCCGAGCTAACCAGTCGCCGTAATACGTCCAGATCAACGGGCTTGGAGACAAAGTCGAAAGCGCCGCCCTGTAGGGCTTGCACCGCGCCTTCAATGTTGCCGTAGGCAGTAATCACGGCGACCGGCAGCTCTGGATATTGCTCATCAATGTGGCTGACAATTTCCATACCTGTCCCATCTGGCAGGCGCATATCGGTCAAGCAAAGCCCAAACTGTTGTTCGCTTAACAGTATTTTTGCGTCTTCCACATTGGCTGCGCTGGTACTTTCGATATCCATGCGTGCCAGCGTAATTTCCAGTAGCTCACGGATATCGGGTTCGTCGTCTATCACCAGAACGTTATTGATGGCTGAAAGATTATCCATCAGGCCGCCAGCGGAAGTTTTATACGGAAACAGCTGCCGCCTTGCTCGGGACGGAGGTATTCCAGTGAGCCACCATTGCCTTCACACAGCTCTTTTGCCAAATAGAGCCCCAGACCAGTACCCGAGGCTCCTGTCGTAAAAAAAGGTTCAAATAGTTGATCTTCAATAGTCGTTTCTATGCCGTTACCATTGTCAATGACATCCAACCAGGTTTGCTGGCTCTCTTGAGAAACACCACCGCTGATTTGGATTTCCAGCTCATCTTCAGGGCTGGCATGGGTCTGTGCATTGCGGAGTAAATTCCATATTACTTGATGCAGCTGCGCCGGATCAGCATTGGCAGGTTGTTGATCGTTTGTAAAACTGAGGCTGAGTTGTTGCTCGCTTAACTCATAGCGCTCGCGAAATTCGCTGATAATTTCTTCCAGCCAGTTTTGTAAATGCAGTGATTCAGGATGGGTTTCTTTACGCCGGGATAGATTGAGTACGTTTTCGACCAGATTGTTCATTCGCTCGCTATTGTTTGAGACGATCTGAACCAGACGTGTATCGGCATCATTGAGTTCGTGAGATTCTGAGAGTAATTGTCCTGCATGACTGATCGCACCCAGCGGGTTGCGAATCTCGTGCGCAATACTGGCGGTCAAACGTCCTAAAGCTGCCAGCTTGAGTTCTTGCATTTTGCGACTACGCTCACTGATATTTTGCAAAAAGACCAGCGTACCGGTGTCATTAATGGGCTGTACAAATCGCAACTCAAAATCAACACCATTGGCGTCATCCGGGCTGTAGGTTATGGTTTGGTTCTCCGATGCGTCGCACCAACTGTCGTAGGCCGCCGTCAGCTCTTTGGAGGCACGGGACAGAGACATACCAGTGACCAAATCGGGTTTGCCAAGAATTCGTTTAGCAGCATCATTGCAAGCCTGAATACGTGCTTGTTCGTTAATCACCAGAATGCCTTCATCCATTTGCTCGACAATGTAGTGATTGATTTCAGAAAGATCAGCCAGATTTCGACCTCGCTCACGCGCAAGCGCTTCACTCGCTTTGGCGCGCCGCGCGATTTTTGCGGCTAGGATGGATACGCCAAAAAACAATGCGCCTTGAATGCCACCCAGTGTCAGCGTACCGGGCAAATAACGGCCAATTAAAAAGCCTTGGCCAATTTCAAAGAAGATCGCCAGGGTTCCCAGTGCTGCAAATGCGGGCGCAAGGTTACCCGGCAGCAACAGACTGGCACCGGCGATGCTCGGCAACATCAGCATCCCCAAGCCACTGTCAATTCCAATGCTGGCGTGCATCATGAGCGCCAGTACCACGATGTCGATACTCACCATGGCAATCACTAGATGGCGGAATATCAATAGTTTCAATAAGCTGACGGGCAACAAAATGACGTTGATAGACAGTAACCCAACAGCCAGCTGGAAAAATGTCACGTTGCCGAGTTGTGGAACGCTGGGGATCAAATCAAACAGGTGAAGCACTAGAATCAGTGCGGAGACGGCTATTCTATAGATCAAAAATAGTTGCAGAGATCGCCAGGAATCTCGCTCACTGCGGTGGTCGCCTCGTCGGTTTGAATTCATATTTTTTGGAAAAAACTAGATGGTCAGCGCGGATTGTATGAAAATAGTCACAAAACTAGCGAAGCGATCCAGATGAACCTCCACGAATTTCAGTCCAAGCAAATATTTTCCGACTACGGCATTCCTGTACCGGATGGAATAGTTATCTCTTCTACCGATGAACTGCCCGACGCGGTGGCAAGATTTGCTGCTGATGGCTGCATTGTCAAAGCGCAGGTACATGCCGGAGGGCGCGGTAAAGCCGGTGGCGTGATTAAGGCTGATAATGCTGCTGCCATCGAAGATGCGGTTCGCAAGCTGTTGGGTGGAACACTGTCTACCCATCAAACCGGCGCAGCGGGTTTACCGATTAACCAGTTGTTGATTGAGCCGCTGGCAGACATTACTCAGGAATATTACCTCGGGATGCTGATTGATCGTGCGCATAAGCGCATTGCGATTATCGCCTCGGATGAGGGCGGCATGTCGATAGAGGAAGTCGCTGCCGATAAATTGTATACAGAATACGTTGATCCTACGGCAGGTTTGCAAGCTTATCAGGCACGTAATCTCGGTTTCAAAATGGGGTTGGAAGGGGCACAGATACGAGCCTTTGCTGCGCTGTTGTTCAAGGTCTATAAGATTTTTGTCGATAAGGATGCCAGCCTGATTGAAATCAATCCGCTGGTACTCACCGGTGCTGGCGAGCTGATTGCGCTGGATGCCAAAGTGAATCTTGATGAAAACGCCCTGTATCGGCAAAAGGCTCTAGCGCAAATGCGCGATGCGACTCAGGAAGATGCACGCGAGGTGGAAGCCCGTGGTCATGATCTCAACTACATTCATCTCGATGGCGATATCGGCTGTATGGTCAATGGCGCAGGACTTGCGATGGCGACGATGGATCTGATTAAGCTGCAAGGTGGTGAGCCTGCGAATTTTCTGGATGTTGGTGGTGGCACTACGGCAGCGCGGGTTGCGGCGGCGTTCAAACTGATTCTTTCTGATGACCATGTCAAAGCAGTGCTGGTGAATATTTTTGGCGGCATCGTGCGCTGTGATCTGATTGCTGAAGGTATTATCCAGGCGATCAAGGAAGTGCATATCACGATTCCAGTGGTCGTACGGCTGGAAGGAACAAAAGCCAGCGAAGGTCGTGCGTTGCTGGCTGAATCAGGATTGGCTGTGATACCCGCAGACACCTTACTGGGCGCTGCTCAGCAGGTTGTTGAAGCTGCAAAAGAAGGTGTGAAATGAGTATTTTGATCAACGCGGAAACGCGGGTCATTTGTCAGGGTTTCACTGGTCAGCAGGGAACCTTTCATTCCGAGCAAGCGATTGAATACGGCACTAAAATGGTGGGTGGTGTCACGCCGGGCAAAGGTGCGCAAATGCATCTCGATTTACCGGTTTTTAACACCGTCGCGGATGCGGTTGCTGAAACTGCTGCCACCGCAACGATGATTTATGTCCCCGCACCTTTTGCTGCGGATGCCATTCTGGAAGCGGCTGCTGCAGGCATCAAAGTCATCGCCTGTATTACCGAAGGTATTCCGGTGCTTGATATGTTGCGCGTTAAGGCTTCATTGGAAGGCTCCGATGTTGCTTTGATTGGGCCCAATTGCCCCGGCATTATCACACCTGGGGAATGCAAAATTGGCATCATGCCCGGCGTGATTCACTTGCCTGGAAAAATTGGTGTGATCTCTCGTTCAGGCACACTCACTTACGAAGCCGTTCATCAAACCACGCTAACCGGATTGGGTCAGTCTACCTGTATTGGCATTGGCGGCGATCCCATTCAGGGACTCGATTTTGTCGATTGCTTGAAACTGTTTAACGATGATCCCGCCACCGAAGCAGTCATTATGGTTGGTGAAATTGGCGGCACCGCTGAAGAACAAGCGGCACAATACATCCAGTCAGAATTTACTAAACCGGTGGTGGCTTACATTGCGGGTGTCACCGCGCCAGCCGGCAAGCGCATGGGTCATGCTGGTGCGATTATTTCAGGTGGCGCGGGTACCGCTGAAAGCAAATTTGCGGCATTGGAAGCGGCTGGCGTGAGCATTGTCCGCTCTCCTACGCAAATGGGTGAGCGCATGGTTGAAGTGCTCGCAGAATGAGTCATTTATGCAAGATTGCGCTGGCGCAGATTAATCCACTGGTGGGCGATGTTGGCGGTAATGCTCAGCTGGTGATCGATAATGCGATTAAGGCGCGAGACGAGCAGGGTGCGCATCTGGTGGTTTTTCCTGAACTGACGTTGTGCGGATATCCGCCAGAAGATTTGTTACAACGGGACAGCTTGATCGAATGGTGCCATGCATCAGTGAAAGAAATAGCAGCTGCTGTTAATGACATTGATATTGTCGTTGGTTTGCCCTGGCAAGATGGAAAAAAGCTACGCAATGCCGTTGTGGTGCTGCGTGATGGCGAAATCATTGCCAAATATTACAAACAAAAATTACCTAACTATGGCGTATTCGATGAGAAGCGTTATTTTAAAAAGGGCAGTGCTGCCTGCGTGTTCGAATCTCACGGCGTCAACATTGGCCTGACGATTTGCGAAGATATCTGGCAGCCTGAGCCCGCTGCAATGGTTGCCGAAGCCGGAGCCGAGATCATCGTGAATCTTAATGCCTCGCCCTACCACATCTGCAAACAGCCCAAACGCCTTAAAACGCTGCAACAACGAACCCAAGAAACCGGATTGCCCATCGTCTATGTCAACAGCGTGGGCGGACAGGATGAGCTGGTGTTTGATGGCCAGTCGATGGTGGTCGATGGTTCCGGTCAGAGGCTGCTCCAGGCGCCGTCATATGAAGCCGGTATGCACACGATATCGTTTCCTTTCAATTCCACCCCCGTCATTGAAAAGCCTCAATGTGATGAGCAACAGATCTATGACGCGCTGGTTTTAGGTGTTCGGGATTATGTGCAGAAAAATGGTTTTCCCGGTGTGCTTTTAGGACTTTCTGGCGGCATTGATTCAGCGTTAACGCTGACAATTGCTGTTGATGCTCTAGGCGCTGATAACGTCAACGTGGTGCTGATGCCATCGCGATATACCGCTGATATGAGCAATGAAGACGCAGTTGAAGAGGCCGAGTTGCTTGGCGTCGAACATGAAACGATTCCAATAGAACCTGCGTTCAAGGCTTTTCAGCAAATGCTGGCGGCTTCATTTAAGGGTTTGTCGGCAGACGTTACCGAAGAAAATATTCAAGCACGCTGTCGCGGCATGATCCTGATGGCGCTATCAAATAAAACCGGTCGTATGCTGCTGACCACGGGCAATAAAAGTGAAATGTCAGTCGGTTACGCAACGTTATATGGTGACATGGCAGGTGGCTTTGCGCCTTTAAAAGACGTTTCGAAATTACTGGTCTATTCGTTGTCTCGATACCGAAATACGATTAGCCCAGTGATTCCGGAAAGAGTCATTGTGCGTCCGCCATCGGCTGAGCTTGCGCCCGGTCAGAAAGACAGCGACAGCCTGCCGGATTACGAGATTCTGGATCCTATTCTTGAGCGGTTTATTGAACAGGATCAGTCAGTTGAAGAGATTGTGGCGGCGGGCTTTGATGACGCTGTGGTGACTCGAATCGCTACAATGGTACTCAGGAATGAGTATAAACGTCGTCAGGCACCGCCGGGCGTCCGAATTACACAGCGGGGCTTTGGCAAAGATCGTCGTTATCCGATTACGTCTGGATACGCTAAGTTGTTTTCCCAGTAGAAAATGCGTTGCCAGCAACTCAACTATTAATTTGGTGCTGCTGGTGGTTGCAGGCCACCGACTGATGGCGCAGCCGGTGGAGCAGAAAGCCCCTTAAGCAAAGCTGCAGGTGGAGGTGGTGGGCCACCTAAATTTCCCGGCGAACGCTGCTCGGCAGGGATGAAAAATTCTGCGGCTTGCTCAACCGGATAAGACTGCGGCACTTCGATATGAACCTGTGAAGGGCTGTTCGCTGGTTTAGACGTGCCAGCTCCGGTCTGTTTTGTTTCTGAAGTTGCACCGGAGTTGGGCGCAGAATCAGCCGGCTGAGCTGCTGCATCAGTTTGAGGCGGTACTTTGATCGAGTCTGAACGATTAAAAGACGAAGATGTGTCGCTTGCCGATTGTTGCTGCGCTTTATCGACAGCCGGAGTTGCTGATTCTGGCAAGGATGAATTAGATCCAGTCTGGATTTCATCAGTGCCGGATTGCTCTTTGTTTTGCAGCCATTTAGCAACGCCAAGCCCTACGACGATTAAGATTAGCCCGAGTAGTACTTTATTGATGGTAGCCGACATCTTGATTCTCCCTAAGGAACGTGCATGGAATAAGTTGACCATTCTAACTTGTCTTTTTGCTCCAGGTTCAATGATCACAAATCGTTGCGTAGAATAACTATGCGCCTATTGCGATCATTGAACCTGAAACAAAAATCCTACGTTATAACTGCT